>NZ_JBHVFF010000008.1:0-70198 GCF_042801895.1 Streptomyces sp. NPDC057543
GCCTGCGGCCTGCGGCCTGCGGCCTGCGGCCTGCGGCCTGCGGCCTGCGGCCTGCGGCCTGCGGCCTGCGGCCTGCGGCCTGCGGGCTACAGCGGCGAGTTGAGGGGTGTCATGAGTGACTACGGGGTCGGCTCCGGAAGTTCATCGGGGGTCGGCGCGACGGACGGTTGGTTGCGCGGCCCGAGGTGCTCAGGTGCACAGACCGCTGCAGGTTGCGTTCACTACGGTCTTAGCGGGGTAGCCCGAGCTCGCCCGCACGCAGCCCGGCCTGGTAGCGGGAGTCGGCCTCCAGCTTGACCATCAGTTCGGCCACGCGCCGCCGGTAGGTGCGTAGCGAAAGGCCGAGCTGCTTGGCCGCCGATTCGTCGGTGAGTCCCGAACCGAGGGTTTTGAGGATCGTGCGGCCTTCAGCATCGAGGTGGGGGATGTTCTTCCGCAGATAGGTGTCGGGATCGACGGCGGTGTCCCAGATCGCCTGGAACAGTGAGTGGACGCCGTCGACCAGGATCTGCGATGTCGTCACGGTGTATTCGCGGCCGGTAGGGGTCTCTGCGCCGGCGAGGATCACCACTCGCCGGTCGATGATGATGGTCTCGTGCGGCAGCAGCGAGCCGCTGATCCGAACGAGAGCCCCCTGGTTCTGCACCAGCCGCAGATGCGCGCGGGCCTCCTCGTCGGCGAGCGCGACCGGGCTGAGCAGCTTGCGGGGGGTGAAGTCCGGGGAGCGCGCAGCGCGCATCCGGTTGCGGATCGCGGCCCTCGCCTGTGGCTGCGAGAAGGTCTTGAGGTCTCGGGCGGCGCACAGGAACTCGGTCTGCGCGGACTCGAAGAGATGGCTGGCACGCACGATCAACTCTGCGTCCCCTCGGACGGAGAACACCTGCTCGTTCCGCATACCTCAAGTCTGGCAGCAAGTTGCCACAAGCTCGCGGGGCGTCGTGGCGGCGGACACCATGACGTTATGACGATCAAGAAGTTCTCCCTCGGCGGAGACCTGACCATCAACCGGCTCGGCTTCGGCGCGATGCGCCTGGCGGCAGGCACCTTTGACGGCCCGCCGCGAGACCCTGAGAACGGCATCGCGGTGCTCCGGCGCTCCGTGGAGCTGGGCGTGAACCACATCGACACGGCCGGCTTCTACCGCAGGGGTGCGGTGCGGGCCAACGAGCTGATCCGCAGGGCGCTGTCCCCGTACCGTGACGATCTGGTGATCGCGACGAAGGTCGGGCCGCTGCCCACGCCAGACGGTGTGCCGAGTGGGCAGGCGACGCCTGATCAGCTGCGCGGCCTGGTCGAGGCGGATCTGCGCTCTCTTGGGCTGGACCGGCTCGACCTGGTCTATCTGCGGGTGGGCGGGATGACCGGGCCGGGCGGCGAGTCGATCGCCGAACGCTTCGCGGTGCTGGCCGAACTCCGGGCGGAGGGGCTGATCCGGCACCTGGGCGTCAGTAACGTCGACGCCGTCCAGTTCGCCGAGGCCCGAGGAATCGCGCCTGTGGCGGCGGTGCAGAACCGGTACACCAGTGACATGGGGCTGCTGGCGGAATGCGAGGAAGGGGGCATCGCGTACGTGCCGTACTTCCCGCTCGGCGGTGGCATCAGTCCGCTGGACGCCGAACGGCTCGGCAAGGTCGCAGCTCGCCTGAGCGCGACCGCCACGCAGGTGCAGCTCGCCGCGCTGCTGGCGACCTCGCCGTCGCTGCTGGCGATTCCGGGCACCGGTTCACTCGATCACCTGGAGGAGAACCTCGCGGCGAACGATCTCAGTCTCAGTGACGAGGACCTGTCCGACCTGCGCGGCTAACTGGTCGGCTCTGGAAGTCGGCTTGCCTGCCATGCCCGTTGCCGCCGCCCGCCCGATATCCCCGACCGTCACCGAGCTGCACCGGTTGAAGAAGGCAGTCTGGGGCCACATGCCCACTCCTCCAGGCCGACCCAGCCCAACTGCCCCGATTGAACCACCCCTCGGTGTCCACGAGCGCGACTCATCTCGTGCCCTGTCGGGAACGGCGGCCTACAACCGGGTATCAGAGCAGCGCCCGGCACCAGTCGGCGGTGCCCAGCCTGCGGGTCTTCAGCGTGTCGAGGCGCCATTCGCCGTGCTTCTTGACTGCGGTGTAGAGCCGTTCGGAACGAAACGGGTGGCCGAGTGGATCACGAACGAGGAGTTCGCATCGGTTGGGCTTGGGATAGTGGACGGAGTGGAGTGTTTCGCGTTCATCCACTTCTGTCGGTGTCCCGATGCTGTGCGGGCGGTAGGTGCGCGGCCGGACGCTGAGATAGGCCGACGCGAGTACGTCTCGCTCTGCACACAGTGCGTTGAGGTCCCGGGCTCGATCGGCGAGCGCGTCCTGTTCCCACTTCGCCATCCGGAGGATGAAGCCGCGTATGACTGCGACAGGGTCGTCGTAGGTCACTTGGGCGGGGGCGACAGAAGGCCAGGGGAGAGCGGGAGGCTCAGGAACGGGTGGCGGAAGAACGGCGCCGGCTTCGACGAGTAGCCGATGAACGTGCGTTGCCCCATCGTTGCCGTGCGATTCACGATTCAGGGAGAGCGCATTCTGGCCGGAGCTGTCCGTGATGGCGACACGCGCGGTGTGCCCAAGCAGGATTCGCACGGCGTCCGCGTGACCCTGTTGGGACGCGAGCATGAGCGGAGTGCGAGCGAAGTCGCCATTGGCGCTGTCTACATCGGCACCGTACTCAAGGAGCACCCGCACAAGGTGCGTGTTCCCTTGTGCAGCGGCCCAGCCCAACGGCGTGAATCCGACGGCAGTGTCACGTGCCTCGATATCGGCAGACGCTGCCAAGAGGACAGCGACCGTATCGAGGTGACCGCTTATGACCGCCTCAAGAAGGGGTGTTCTCCCCGTTCCCCGGGCGCGCACGTCCACGTCGGACTGGGTCTGAACGAGCTTCCGCACTGATTCGGTGTCGCCGCTGCTGCTCGCGCGTAGAAGTGTCATCGTCGTGATCCTTGATCGAGAGCTCTCCGCAGTGCTGGTCATCGTAGGCCGACGGCCGATGCCCGAGCTGAGGCGCGTTTCAGGGGCGCTTGAGCATGCCCCGGAGTTCGGCGACGAGGCCGCCGACGTCGCGTTCCGTGTCGGCTCCGGTGGCCTGCTCGCGCGCGGCGTGCAGGGCGGGTGTGCGGCAGGGGCGGCAGAGGCCGTCGGGGAGTGCTTCGGGCGGGCCGGGTGTGCCGCATTCGGTGCATTCCATCGACAGGCGGCGGACGGTGCTGCTGGGCGTGGCCGGTGTTGGGGTGGTGGGCAGGTGGGGTGGGATCTTGTCGTTGAGGCGGCGGCGCACGAAGCCGATGGGGGAGTCGACCTGGGTGGGAAGTCCGGAGGTGAGGGAATGGGTGAGGTAGTCGGGGTCGACGCCTCGGGTGAACCACTGGGCGGCCAGGGGTTCCAGGACGGTGCAGTCGGCGGCTGAGAGGGCCAGGCGTGGTTCGATTCGGCCCAGTTGGGCCAGAGCGAGGTACGCGGGCGAGGGGTGTGCCGGGGCGGGTTCGGGGGTTCGCTGCTGCGGTACGGCGGGCAGGGGGCCGGGCGCGGTGGGCTGCGCTTCTGGCTCGGCCGGTGTCACGGGGGCCGGGGCCGACGGTTCTGCCCCGGCTTGGGGGGCGGGCGTCCCCGTGGGGATCCGGGGCGGCGTCGGGGGAGCGGTTGCTTCTTGGGCGGCTCGGTCGTTCTCGGCGTCGAGGAAGGCGCTCCACCATTCGTTGTCGCGGGCGGTGCGGGACCAGAACGTACGGGTGACCCAGCGGACCTGGCCGCGCTGCTCGACCCGGCATTGGGCGTGCCGCAGGTGACCGGCCACTCCCAGTGCCCTGAGGGCGCTGCCGACGGCCATCTGCCCGTACCGGGGGATGTTCTTGGCCAGTGACTTGATGTCCATGGCCGCACCGTCGGGCAGGTGGTCGACGTACCCGGCGATGTAGCGCTCACGCTCGGGCAGCAACATGAAGTCGTCCGCGCACGCGGGGTGTTGGTCCGGTGCGGATCGCTTGCCATAGCCGCGGACGGCTTTCGCGTACGGGCGCGAGGATGCGGGCGTACGCAGGGCAGGACTAAGGTTCTCGGTAGCCACGAGATCGCTCGATTCGATCTTGGGGTGAGACCCCGGCCCGGTGGTTCAACACCGTGTCGGGGTCGTTTCGTTGGGGGCACCGTAAGCAGCCGCAACAGCGCGCCGCAAGCTGGTCACAATTAGTCGTTACTTGCTGGTCGTGACGGGTCGGGGAGGGTGGGGAGGGTATCCCCAACCCCCTTCATTTACCAACCGGTTGAACAAGAGCGCTCGAATCCCGGAGCCCGGATCCCGACACCCGGATCCCGAAGCTCAAGCGTCGGGACCGACCCCCTCCACGTACCCACGAAAGAGTGAATCAGCCGGTCCCGGAGCTCGAACCCCGCCCCTCGAAGCCCGGAACTCGGGTACCGAGGGTCGGGTGGCGCTGCTCGACCGACAGACCCGCACGCCACCACCGTCCGTGAATTGCGGAGCCGGTTCCTCAAACGGCACCTCATCGGAATGGCCTGCCGACCGTCTTCTTCGCCATTCGCCCGAGGGACGGCGCTCTCTCCTCGATCCCAACGGACTTACCCTGAAAGGGAGGTGATCCCATGCCGCTGTCGGAGAACATTCGCAGCTTTCGACGCCGTGCCGGCCTGGGTCAAGAACGGCTCGCCGAGCAGGCGGGCCTGTCCCTGGGAGTCGTTCGAAAAGCCGAGCGAGGCGGAAGTGTGCGGGTCGGGACACTTCACATGCTCGCGCCGAACCAGGAGCCGGATGCGGAACCGCAGACGTACGCCATGCTGTGCGTCGTCTGCGGCGAGTCCTCCGCTGCGGCGGAGGACTGGGAGACCCCGCAGGGCTGGGCTCTTTCGCACTCGGGGCGCAATCCGTCCCACCACACGTACCGTGAGCTGATCACCAGACCTTGGCGAACGTGGATGGACTCGTGACGAGGGTCATGGGCCGTGGACTCTGCCTTCATCACCGCACACAAGCTCCGAGCCTCGAGCCCGGCGGCCTGGCCTGGATGCTTTCCTTTTGGTGGGTATCTGAGAAATAAGTGGGTTCTTGGCGGGTGCCTGCGCCGTGATGACCATGGTGCGCATGACGTCTAAGAACAGCTCCTCGATCGAACCTGCCCCCGCAACCGTCACCGTCATCGGCCTCGGCGCCATGGGTCAGGCCCTCGCCGGGGCTTTCCTCGAAGCCGGCCATCGCACCACCATCTGGAACCGCTCGCCGGGCAAGGGCGAAGAGCTCGTCGCCCGGGGTGCCGTACGAGCCGGATCGGTTGAAGAGGCGGTAGGAGCAAGTGAGTTGGTGGTCGTCTGTGTCGTCGACCACGAGGCCTCGCGGCAGATCCTGGCGCCGTTGACGGGCGCGCTCGCCGGGCGTGTGCTGGTCGACCTCACCTCGGACACCCCGGACAGCGTCCGTACCTCCGCGGCCTGGGCGGACGCCCATGCGCTCGACTATCTGGCGGGCGCCGTCATGGTGCCCATCGAGGTGATCGGCGGGCCGGAGGCGCTGATCTTCTACGCGGGGTCGCAGTCCGCGTACGACAGGTACGAGGCCGTGCTCAAGGCGCTCGGAGCGGGCGCCCCGTTCCTGGGCCCGGATCACGGACTCGCCGCCGCGTACGACATGGCGATGCTGGACTTCTTCTACGGGAGCATGGCGGGGCTGGTCCACGCCTTCGCCCTGGCCGGGGCCGAGAACATTCCCGCGGCCGCCATCGCCCCGTATCTGCGGACCATCGTGAACATCCTGCCGCCCATAGTGGCCGGGACGGCGGCCGATATCGACGCGAAGGACTACAACGGCGCGGGTGCCAACCTCGCCATGATGACCGCCGGTGTCGACCACGTGCTGCACTCGTCCCGCAGCAGAGGCCTGGACTCGGCCCAACTGGAGGCGATCAAGGCCGTCTGCGACCGTGCCATTGCCAAGGGGCACGGCGTCGACTCCTGGGCGAGCACGGTCGAGGCGATCGGCGGCTGAGCGGGCGGGCACGGCAAGGGCCCGCGACCGGACCTCGGGTTCCAGCGGTCGTCGCGGGCCCCTCCGCCGGATCACATCGGCTTGAACCAGACCGTCGCCAGCGGTGGCAGCGTCAGCAGGATGCTGCCGGGACGACCGTGCGCGGCCACCCGTTCCGGCTTCAGCGGGCCGGGGTGGTGCACGTCGCTGCCGCCGTACCGGGCGGCGTCCGTGTTGAGAACCTCCGCCCACGCGACCTGACCGCCGAGGACGTCCGGCACGCCGATGCGGTAGTCCTGCCGCACCACCGGGGAGAAGTTGCAGACGGCGAGCAGTGGCGAGCCGTGCGCGTCGTAGCGCAGGAAGGCGAAGGCGTTGTCCTCGGCCGCGCCACCGTCCACCCAGTCGAAGCCCTCCGGGACGGTGTCGCGCTGCCAGAGCGCCGGCGTGGCGGCGTACACCGCGTTCAGGTCGCCGACCAGGGTGCGTACGCCCCGGTGGTCGCTCTCCGCCTCGTACGAGGGGTCGAGCAGCCACCATTCCGGGCCGTGCCCCTCCGACCACTCCGCTCCCTGCGCGAACTCCTGCCCCATGAAAAGAAGTTGCTTGCCCGGATGGGCCCACATGAAGCCGAGGTACGCCCGGTGGTTGGCGCGCCGCTGCCACCAGTCGCCGGGCATCTTGCTGACCAGTGCCTGCTTTCCGTGCACCACCTCGTCGTGCGAGATCGGCAGGACGTAGTTCTCGCTGTACGCGTACACCATCGAGAAGGTCATCTCGTTGTGGTGGTACTTGCGGTGCACCGGCTCCTTCGACATGTACTGGAGGGAGTCGTGCATCCAGCCCATGTTCCACTTCAGCCCGAAGCCGAGTCCGCCGAAACCGTCGGAACCGACATGGTGGGTGGCGCGGGTGACGCCGTTCCAGGCGGTGGACTCCTCGGCGATGGTGACGACACCGGGATTGCGCCGGTAGACGGTGGCGTTCATCTCCTGGAGGAAGGAGACGGCATCCAGATTCTCCCGGCCGCCATGCTCGTTCGGGGACCAGTTCCCGTCCTCGCGCGAGTAGTCGAGATAGAGCATCGAGGCGACGGCGTCGACCCGCAGCCCGTCGACGTGGAACTCCTCGCACCAGTAAGTCGCGTTGGCGACAAGGAAGTTGCGCACCTCCTTGCGCCCGTAGTCGAACTCCAGCGTGCCCCAGTCCGGATGCGCCGCCCGCGACGGGTCCGAGTGCTCGTACAGCGGACGGCCGTCGAATTCCGCGAGCGCCCAGTCGTCGCGCGGGAAGTGTGCGGGCACCCAGTCGACGATGACGCCGATGCCGGCCCGGTGCAGCGCGTCGACGAGGAAGCGGAAGTCGTCCGGTGTGCCCAGACGCGACGTCGGGGCGTAGAAGCCGGTGACCTGGTAGCCCCACGAACCGCCGAAGGGATGCTCGGAGACCGGCATCATCTCCACATGCGTGAACCCCAGATCCTTTACGTATCGGGGGAGTTGGCCGGCCAGCTCGCGGTACGTGAGCCCCGGGCGCCAGGACGGCAGATGCACCTCGTACACGGAGAACGGCGCCTCGTGCACCGGTACGTCGCCCCGGTGGGCCATCCACTCCCGGTCCCGCCACTCGTGGTGCGAGGCCGTCACGATCGAGGCGGTGGCGGGCGGGACCTCGGTGCGGCGGGCCATCGGGTCGGCGCGCGTGGTGTGCGAACCGTCCGGGCGGCAGATGTCGAACTTGTAGAGCGCGCCCTCCCCGATTCCCGGCAGGAACAGCTCCCACACCCCGCTGGAGCCGAGCGAACGCATCGGGAAACCGGTGCCGTCCCAGAAGTTGAAGTCGCCGACGACCCGCACCCCGCGCGCGTCGGGGGCCCATACGGTGAACCGGGTGCCCGGGACGCCCTGGTGTTCCATGGGCTGCGCGCCGAGGGCGGTCCACAGCTCCTCGTGTCGTCCCTCGCCGATCAGATGCAGATCGAGATCGCCGAGCGCGGGCAGGAAGCGGTACGGGTCCTGCACCTCGATCTCGTTGTCGTCGTAGGCGACCAGGAGTTGGTACTCGGGGAGCGCGGGCATCGGCAGCAGGCCCGAGAAGAGGCCGTCGCCGTCGTCGTGCAGCCGGACCCGCAGTCCCTTGGCGAGCACGGTGACGGACCGCGCGAAGGGGCGCAGCACCCGGAAGGTCACACCGCTGCGGCCCATGTGGGCGCCGAGCAGGTCGTGCGGGGCGTAGTGCTCGCCGCACAGCAGCCGGGCCCGGTCGCCCTCGTCCAGGGGGTGTGCCTTGCGTACTCCCTGGCTGCCGGCGCCTTCCCGGCGACGCGGCGGCGTAGCGCCGGAACGGGAACCGGCACCAGTGGCGACACCGGCATCAGCAGCGGCTCGCCCGGCCGCCGGCTTCTGCCGCTCGGCGGGGGTGGCCGGTTCCGGAGAGGGCTGGGCGGCCACCTTCGCCGGGGCCGCGGCGGATACCTTCCCGGCCGGTGTCACCGGCGGGGCTTGGGGGGCCTCGACCTCGGTCTCGGCCTTGATCTCGGCTTCGGTGCGGGCGGGCGATTTACGGGACGGCTTGCGGGCGGTCACAGGGACAGCCTCCTCGGAGGGTATTGGCGGAGCGGAGCGGGAGGAACCGGTACGGGAACGGGACGGGGACGGGCGGCGGCCTCGAACCGGGCGACAGGGGCGGCGTCCCCGGGCCGTCAGTCGGCGACGGCGGCCAGGCGCTGGATCGCCGCCATCGGGACCGGCAGCCAATCGGGCCGGTGACGTGCCTCGTACAGCACCTCGTACACCGCCTTGTCGGTCTCATGGGCGCGCAGCAGCTCCGGTTCACTGCGCGGGTCGACACCCGCGGCCTCGGCGTACCCCTCGCAGTAGGCGGTCCGGCAGCGCGCCGCCCACGCGGCGTTCCACGGGCGGTGCGAGCGGGCCGCGTAGTCGAAGGAGCGGAGCATGCCCGCGATGTCGCGCACCGGGGGCTGCGGCCGGCGGCGCTCGGGCAGTGGCCGGGCCGGTTCGCCCTCGAAGTCGATCAGCGACCAGAAGCCGTCGGCCGCGCGCAACGTCTGGCCGAGGTGGAGATCGCCGTGGACCCGCTGGGCCGCCCAGTTGCGGCCCCGGTGCCCCAGCGCGGCCACCGCGTCGAAGGCGGTGCGCAGTCCGGGGACGTACGGCATGAGCGCCGGTACCGCGTGCGCGGCGGCCTCCAGGCGCTGCACCATCGCGGCGGCGAGATGCTCGGTCTGGGCGCGGCGCAGAGCGGGCTGCGGCAGGGCGACGGCGAGCGCGGTGTGGACCTCGGCGGTGGCTCTGCCGAGGGCGTGTGCCTCGCCGGTGAAGTCGAGGCCCTTGGCGAGGGCGCGCAGAGCGAGCTGCCAGCCGTCCTCCGCGCCGCGCAGGAACGGTTGCAGGACACCGAGGGTGAGCGGCTCGGGGGCGGCGGACTCGAACCAGGCGACGGGGGCGGGCACCCGTCCGCAGCCCTCGCGCGCGAGCGCGAGCGGCAGTTCCAGATCGGGGTTGGTGCCCGGGAAGATCCGGCGGAAGATCTTGAGGATGTAGGCGTTGCCGTAGACGAGCGAGGTGTTGGACTGCTCGGTGTCGAGCAGTCGCGGCGCGAGCCCCGCGGCGATCGGGGCGCCGCCCCGGTCGAAGCGCAGCGCGCCGAGGGTGCCGGGCGTACGGAACCGCTCCAGCAGGAGTTCCGCGAGGCGCGGGTCGTGCAGCCCCTCGTAGACGGTGCGGCCGGCGAGCGGCCCGTCCGTCACATGGCCGATGAGCGCGGGCGCCAGCCGCGGCGGCAGCACGGACCGTACGCCGAGCAGGATTTGGTAGCAGTCGTCCGGCGACTGCCCCGGCATGGACGGCTGATGGGCCCGGACCAGCAGATGGAGCAGCCCGGTGCGGGCGCCGACCTGGCCGGTGTCCACCGGCAGCATCTCGGTCGCCGACAGCAGCGAGAAGGCCGCGATCGGCTGTCCCTTGCCCGCGAACCACCTTTGCCGGGGCAGCCATTCGTGCAACAAGGGAGCGAGAGACGGGAGCAGAGCTGTGCTGTCAGCCAGGGCGACCCGAGTGGGCGCAGCCTCCGACATGGCATCGCGTCCTTTCCCCGGGCACACCACAGGATGCGAAGAGTGTCCCGGATTGCGGCATTAGCTGTCCGGCTGTGCGGGACGTGTCGGGTCAGGATGGTCCGTACGGACTCGACTCGAAGGGTTCGAAACGCCAGCAGGGACCCGGAAGGTCCCGGAAGTGCTCGATGTGGGGGAGAGTGCCCCGTGCGGGGCGGCGGAAACCGCCCCGCGGTGGGTGGTGGGAAGTGGCGCCCGGTCAGTTCGGCGGCGCGTCCTTGCGCAGTCGGAACCAGTAGAAACCGTGTCCGGCGAGAGTCAGCAGGTAGGGCAACTCACCGATGGCGGGGAAGCGCACCCCGCCGATCAGCTCCACCGGATGACGCCCGTCGAACGACCGCAGATCGACCTCCGTCGGCTGCGCGAACCGCGAGAAGTTGTGCACGCACAGCACGAGATCGTCCCCGTGCTCCCGGGTGAAGGCGAGCACCGCGGGGTTCGACGACGGCAGTTCGCTGAACGAACCGAGACCGAAGGCGGGGTTCTGCTTACGGATCTCGATCATCCGCCGCGTCCAGTGCAGCAGCGACGACGGAGAGGCCATCGACGCCTCGACATTGGTGACTTGATAGCCGTAGACCGGATCCATGATCGTGGGGAGGTAGAGCCGCCCGGGGTCGCTGGAGGAGAATCCGGCGTTCCGGTCGGGGGTCCACTGCATGGGTGTGCGGACCGCGTCCCGGTCGCCCAGCCAGATGTTGTCACCCATCCCGATCTCGTCCCCGTAGTAGAGGATCGGGGAGCCGGGCAGGGACAGCAGCAGCGCCGTGAACAGCTCGATCTGGTTGCGGTCGTTGTCCAGCAGAGGGGCGAGCCGCCGCCGGATGCCGATGTTGGCCCGCATCCGCGGATCCTTGGCGTACTCCGCGTACATGTAGTCGCGCTCTTCGTCCGTGACCATTTCGAGGGTGAGTTCGTCGTGGTTGCGCAGGAAGATGCCCCACTGGCAGTTCTCCGGGATCGCCGGTGTCTTCGCCAGGATTTCGGAGACCGGGTAGCGGCTCTCGCGCCGGACAGCCATGAAGATCCGCGGCATCACCGGGAAGTGGAACGCCATGTGGCACTCGTCGCCGCCGGCCTGGAACTCGCCGAAGTAGTCGACGACGTCCTCCGGCCACTGGTTGGCCTCGGCGAGCAGCACGGTGTCCGGGTAGTGCGCGTCGATCTCCTTGCGGACCCGCTTGAGGAAGTCGTGGGTCTCCGGGAGGTTCTCGCAGTTGGTGCCCTCGCGCTGGTAGAGGTACGGCACGGCGTCCACGCGGAAGCCGTCGATGCCGAGGTCCAGCCAGAAGCGCAGCGCGGAGATGATCTCCTCCTGCACCGCCGGGTTCTCGTAGTTGAGATCGGGCTGGTGGGAGAAGAACCGGTGCCAGTAGTACTGCTTGCGCACCGGGTCGAAGGTCCAGTTGGACGTCTCCGTGTCGACGAAGATGATCCGGGCGTCCGGGAACTGCTTGTCGTCGTCGGCCCAGACGTAGTAGTCGCCGTACGGCCCGTCGGGGTCGGTGCGGGACTGCTGGAACCACTCGTGCTGATCGCTCGTGTGGTTCATGACGAAGTCGATGATCACGCGCATGCCGCGCTGGTGCGCGGCGTCGACGAACTCCACGAAATCGGCCAGGTCGCCGAACTCCGGGAGTACGGCGGTGTAGTCGGAGACGTCGTAACCGCCGTCGCGCAGGGGTGACTTGAAGAACGGCGGCAGCCAGAGGCAGTCGACGCCGAGCCACTGCAGGTAGTCCAGCTTGGCGGTGATGCCCTTGAGATCCCCGATGCCGTCGCCGTTGGAGTCCTGGAAGGACCGGACGAGGACCTCGTAGAAAACGGCGCGCTTGAACCAGTCGGGATCGCGGTCCTTGGCCGGGGTGTCCTCGAACAGGTCGTGGACGGGCTCATTGACGATCATGGTGTGGGTGACCCTCCGGTCGGCGGGGACGGTCGCAGGACGACGATGTGCGCGGGCGTGACACCCGGCTCCAGACGCACATAGAAGGTCCTGCCCCAGTGATAGGAATCGCCGGTGAGCTCGTCGCGCACCGGCACGCTCTCGTGCCGGTCGAGGCCGAGTCGCGGCATGTCCAACGAGACCGTGGCCTCGTGGGTGTGGTGCGGGTCGAGGTTGACGACCACCAGAACGATGTTCGAACCCGAACGCTTGCTGTAGACGATCAACGCGTCGTTGTCGACGGAGTGGAAGTGCACATCGCGCAGTTGCTGCAGCGCAGGGTGGCGGCGCCTGATGCGGTTGAGGCGGGTGATGAGCGGGGCCAGTGAGCGGCCCTCGCGCTCCGCCGACTCCCAGTCCCTGGGCCGGATCTCATACTTCTCCGAGTGGAGGTACTCCTCGCTGCCCGGCCGGATCGGGGTGTTCTCGCACAGTTCGTACCCCGCGTACACGCCCCAGGTCGGCGAGAGCGTGGCGGCGAGAACGGCCCGCGCCTCGAAGGCCGGACGGCCGCCGTCCTGTAGGTAGCCCGGCAGGATGTCCGGGGTGTTCACGAAGAAGTTGGGGCGCATGTAGGAGGCGGTCTCGCCCGACAACTCCGTCACGTAGTCGGTGATTTCCTGCTTGCTGTTGCGCCAGGTGAAATACGTGTAGGACTGCTGGAAGCCGATGGCGGCGAGCGTACGCATCATCGCGGGACGGGTGAATGCCTCGGCCAGGAAGATCACATCCGGGTCGGTCCGGTTGATATCGGCGATCACCTTCTCCCAGAAGATCACCGGTTTGGTGTGCGGATTGTCGACGCGGTAGATCCGTACCCCGTGACCCATCCAGAAACGGAGAATGCGCCCGGTCTCCTCGACCAGGCCGCGCAGGTCCTTTTCGAAGGCGATCGGATAGATGTCCTGGTATTTCTTCGGCGGATTCTCCGCGTACGCGATCGTGCCGTCCGCGCGGTGGTGGAACCACTCGGGATGTTTTTCGACCCAGGGGTGGTCGGGGGAACACTGGAGCGCGAAATCAAGCGCGATCTCCATGCGCAGGGTGCGGGCGGTCGCGACGAAATGATCGAAGTCGTCGAGCGTGCCGAGCTCGGGATGGACGGCGTCGTGACCGCCCTCGGCCGAACCGATCGCCCAGGGCACGCCCACGTCGTGGGGAGAGGGGGAGAGCGAGTTGTCGGGGCCCTTGCGATGGGTGGTTCCGATGGGGTGGACGGGCGGGAGGTAGACGACGTCGAAACCCATGGCGGCGACCGCGGGAAGCCGTTCGGCGGCCGTACGGAAGGTGCCGCTGATGATCCTCTCCGGTTGTACCGCCGCCTTTCCCGCCCTGCCGGCTCTGCCCTTCTTCGCCGTACCGGCGGGCTTGGCCGGTACCACCCTGGCGCCCTCCGAGCGGGGGAACAGCTCGTACCAGGAGCCGAACAGGGCCCGCCGGCGCTCGACCAGCAGGGGGAGCGGATGGGAAGCGGTGACCAGTTCGCGCAGCGGGTGACGGGCGAGCGCGGCCCGCGCCTCGGGGATGAGCGCCGCGGTGAGCCGGGCCGCGGCCGGGCGGGACTCGTCGCGCAGGGCGTCGGCCGCGTCCAGCACCGCCTCGCGCCCGTCCCGTTTGGGCACGCCCGCGGCGGCCCGTTCGTACAGCTCGGCGCCCTCCGCCAGGACGAGCGCGGTGTCGATCCGGGCCGGGACCTTGATCCGGGCCCGCTGTTGCCAGGTGGTGACCGGATCGCTCCAGGCCTCGACCGTATACGTCCAGCGGCCCTCGGATGCCGGGGTGACATCGGCGCCCCATCGGTCGGTACCGGGGGCGAGCTCGCGCATCGGCGTCCAGGGACCGGGGCGCCCGTTCGGATCCAGCAGGACCACATTGGCGGCGACGGCGTCATGGCCCTCCCGGAAGACGGTCGCGGTGACCTGGAACGTCTCGCCGGCAACGGCCTTGGCGGGCCTTCTGCCGCAGTCGACGAGTGGGCGGACGTCGAGGACGGGAATGCGACCGATCATGGAATCACCTGGGGACTGGGGCTCGGACCGAACGGGACGCGACGCGACCGCGGAGGGCGGAATGCGCGCACCGCGACCGATGGGGTCCGTCCTTTCTAGCTGCTCTGTTGACGACTGACGGGGTGTGGGCATGGCCGCTCCTGTCCGCATTCACTCGAATGGCACTCGAATGGCTGGGGTGCGGATGTGTTTCGCGGAGGTAAACCGGCTGGACACCGGCCCCGCGGGTGCCTCGTATTCGTGCTGCATTCAGGCGGCATTCGCATGTTCCCGTGATGCACTCGGGCTCCGTACCGGAGAAGCCTTCCCACAGTTCCCGGGAGGCCAATCCGGTGGTGTGTCAACTACTCGGGCGTATCTGTAACGAACTGAATGCGCCGAGCGCTGCCGCACGTGCGCGGGCTCGTCGGTGCTTCCCGGACGCCACTGCGCAGCTTTCCCCTTGGTGCGAGGTGCCACAAGACCGGACGAGGGAAGGGAATCGGCCATTACCTGCGGGGCGGATGTGTAATTACGGGCCGCGAGAGGTACCGGGTGCGGATGAGGCGGGGGCGGGCTGCGCGGAGATCGCCCTCGGGCGGAAACGGGGTGGAACCCGGGCGGAAACGGGGCGGCACCGGGTGTGTCCTGCGGTCGGCGGCGCGCGCGGCGAGCCGGTCGCGCGCCACGGTTGCGGGGCGTGGTTGCGGGGCGCGGGCCACGGTTGCGGGGCGCGGCCCACGGCTGATGTCGAGGGTGACGGAGCGGCGCACACCGTGGTGCGTCCCCTCGGATCCGTACGTCCCCTGTAATGGTGGAATACGTGAAGGCCATCCGTCGATTCACCGTGCGTCCCGTCCTCCCCGATCCCCTTCAACCGCTCAGCGACCTCGCCCGCAATCTGCGCTGGTCCTGGCACACCGAGACCCGTGAGCTCTTCCAGGCCGTCGACCCGGAGGTCCGGCGGACGGCGGAGTGCGACCCCGTGCGGCTGCTCGGTGCCGTGTCCGCCGGGCGACTCGCCGAGCTCGCCCGCGACGAGCAGTTCCTGCACCGGCTGACCGAGGCGTCCGCGGACCTCCGGGACTACCTGGACGGACCCAGGTGGTACCAGGAGCAACTGGCCCAGGGGGCGGAACTGCCGGCCGCCGTCGCCTATTTCTCACCCGAGTTCGGGGTGACCGCCGCTCTGCCCCAGTACTCCGGCGGACTCGGCATCCTCGCCGGGGACCACCTGAAGGCCGCCAGCGACCTCGGCGTCCCCCTCGTCGCGGTCGGACTGCTCTACCGGCACGGCTACTTCCGCCAGAGCCTGTCCCGCGACGGCTGGCAGCAGGAGCACTACCCCGTACTCGATCCGAACGAGCTGCCGCTCACCCTGATGCGCGAAGCCGACGGCACCCCGAGCCGGGTGGTGCTCACCCTGCCCGGTGGCCGTTCGCTGCACGCCCACATCTGGCAGGCCCAGGTGGGACGCGTCCCGCTGCTGATGCTCGACTCCGCCGTGGAGGAGAACGCGCCGGGCGAACGCGAAGTGACCGACCGGCTGTACGGCGGCGGCAGCGAGCACCGGCTGCTCCAGGAGATGCTCCTGGGCATCGGCGGCGTACGTGCGGTACGGACGTACTGCCGTCTCACCGGGCATCCGGCACCCGAGGTGTTCCACACCAACGAGGGGCACGCCGGATTCCTCGGGCTCGAACGCATCCGTGAACTCTCCGGCACCGGGCTGGACTTCGACTCCGCGGTGGAGTCCGTACGGGCCGGAACGATCTTCACCACCCACACGCCCGTGCCCGCCGGGATCGACCGGTTCGACCGCGAACTCGTCGCCCGGCACTTCGGGGACGAGGGCGAACTCCCGGGGGTGGGCGTCGAACGCATCCTGCAACTGGGCATGGAGACCTTCCCCGGCGGCGAGCCCGAGCTCTTCAACATGGCGGTCATGGGACTGCGGCTGGCCCAGCGGGCCAACGGGGTCTCCACCCTCCACGGCTCGGTCAGCCGGGAGATGTTCGCCGGGCTGTGGCCGGGCTTCGACGCGGCGGAGGTGCCGATCACCTCGGTGACCAACGGGGTCCACGCGCCCACCTGGGTCGCGCCCGAGATCCTCCGGCTGCGCAAGGACTACGGCGGCACACCCGGCCGCTGGGACTCCGCCGCCGACGTCCCGGACCGGGAACTCTGGGATCTGCGGCGGTCACTGCGCGCACAACTGGTCGACGAGGTGCGGAGACGGCTCTACGCCTCCTGGCGTGACCGGGGCGCAGAAGCCGCCGAACTCGGCTGGATCGACAACGTGCTGGACCCGGACGTGCTGACCATCGGCTTCGCCCGGCGGGTCCCCTCGTACAAGCGGCTGACGCTGATGCTGCGCGACCGCGACCGGCTGCGGGAACTGCTGCTCCACCCCACCCGCCCGATCCAGATCGTGGTCGCCGGCAAGGCCCACCCCGCCGACGACGGCGGGAAGCGACTGGTGCGGGAGCTGGTGCGGTTCTCCGACGATCCACGGGTGCGCCACCGCATCGTGTTCCTGCCGGACTACGGGATGGCCATGGCGCAGAAGCTCTACCCGGGCTGCGACGTCTGGCTGAACAACCCCCTGCGCCCGCTGGAGGCCTGTGGTACGAGCGGCATGAAGGCGGCGCTCAACGGCTGCCTCAACCTCTCGGTCCTCGACGGGTGGTGGGACGAATGGTTCGAGCCGGACTTCGGCTGGGCGATCCCGACGGCCGACGGTCTGGCCCTGGACGAGGACCGCCGTGACGATCTCGAGGCCGGCGCCCTCTACGAGCTGATCGAGGACAGGATCGCGCCGCGCTTCTACGACCGGGGCGGCGAGGGGCTCCCCGAACGCTGGATCGAGATGGTCCGCCGCACCCTGGGTACGCTCGGGCCCAAGGTTCTGGCGGGGCGCATGGTGACCGAGTACGTGGAGCGGCTGTACGCGCCCGCCGCGCTCGCCCAGCGTGCGCTGGACCCCGGCGCCGCGCGGCAGCTCGCCGGCTGGAAGGCCCGGGTCCGCGCCGCCTGGCCGCGCGTCGCCGTCGACCACGTGGTGGCGGTGGCGCCCGACACGGCGGGCGGTTCGGCCGAGCTGGGGTCGACGCTGGTGCTGCGGGTCCGGATCGACCTCGGGGCGCTGGAGCCGGACGATGTGGAGGTGCAGGCGGTGGCCGGCCGGGTGGACGCCGCCGACGGGATCTCGGACGCCCAGCTCTTCCCGCTGAAGCCCGCCGGGGGCCAGGACCTGGACGGCCGCTGGCTGTACGAGGGTCCGCTGGCCCTCGACCGCACCGGCCCGTACGGCTATACCGTGCGGGTGCTCCCCGCCCATCCGCTGCTGGCGACCGGCGCGGAGCTCGGCCTGGTCGCGCTGCCCACGGAGTCGGCGGGGGACGGCGCGGGCGTGCTGATGCGCTGACGTACCGTCTCCGGGCCTCGCGGCACCCACCCGCCGCGGACATGAAACCGCCCGGGAGGAAGCGAGAGCTCCTCCCGGGCGGTTCGTTTCGGAGCCGGACCCGGCTCAGGGTTCAGCGGGCCGACGGGTTCAGAACGTCAGCTTGAAGCTGTTGATCTTGCCGGTGTCGCCCGAGTAGACGTCCTGGACCTTCAGCTTCCAGGTTCCGTTCGCCGCCACGGACGACGCGTTGACCGTGTACGTCGTCTGGACGTTGTCCGCCGAGTCGGAGATCGAGGCGTTCTTCAGCCGGTAGGTCGTACCGTTCGGGGCGACGAGGTCGATGACCAGGTCACCGCGCCAGGTGTGGGTGATGTCCACGCCGACCTTGAGGGCGCTGGGCGCGTTGCCCGTGATGCCGGTGACGTTGACCGAGGTGGTGACGGCCGCGCCGCCGTCCGGGATGGCGACGGAGGTGGTGTTCTCGAAGACCGTGCCGGTGCCGGGGTCACCGCCACCGGAGCGCGAGCCGACGTTGATGCCCGCCCAGGCGTCGGCGACGGCCTTGTACTCGGCGCTGGTCGTGCCGTACAGCTCACCGGCCGCGGCCAGGGTGCCGGTGCGGGCCGCCGCGTAGTTCGTGGTGGAGGTGAACTTGGTGGTGAGCGCCTTGAACCAGATCTGCGCGGCCTTGTCGCGGCCGATGCCGGTCACCGGCAGGCCGTCGGAGGTCGGCGAGTCGTAGTTGACGCCGTTGATGGTCTTGGCGCCGCTGCCCTCGGAGAGCAGGTAGAAGAAGTGGTTCGCCGGCCCCGAGGAGTAGTGGACGTCGACGTTGCCGATGCCCGAGTACCAGGCGTCCTTGGACGCGCCGTCCTTGCTCGGCTTGTCCATGTAGCGCAGCGGGCTGCCGTCGCCGTTGATGTCGATCTTCTCGCCGATGAGGTAGTCGCCCTTGTCGGTGGCGTTGTTGGCGTAGAACTCGACCGCGGTGGCCATGATGTCGCTGGTCGCCTCGTTGAGGCCACCGGACTCACCGCTGTAGACCAGGTTTGCGGTGGCGGCGGTGACGCCGTGCGTCATCTCGTGCGCGGCCACGTCGAGGGCGGTCAGCGGGTGCGCGTTGCCGCTGCCGTCGCCGTACGTCATGCAGAAGCAGCTGTCCTGCCAGAAGGCGTTGACGTAGTTGTTGCCGTAGTGGACGCGGGAGTACGCGCCGACGCCGTCGCCCCGGATGCCGGTGCGGCCGTGGACGTTCTTGTAGTAGTCCCAGGTCTCCGCCGCGCCGTAGTGCGCGTCGGCGGCGGCCGTCTCGGCGTTCGACGGGTTGCCGTTGCCCCACACGTCGGTGGAGTTGGTGAACAGCGTCCCGGTGCCGGAGGTGCCGTGGTTCAGGTTGTACGTCTTGTGGTTGCCGCGGCCCGTGTCGGTCAGCGAGTACGACGGCGCGGTGCCGAGGGTGACCTGGCCGCTGTACTCGGTGTTGCCGACGCCGTTCTCGATCGCCTGCCACTCGTACAGCTTCGCGCCGGAGGCCGCGTCCGTGATGACGTGCAGCTCGTTCGGGGTGCCGTCGTCCTGGAGCCCGCCGACGACGGTCTCGTAGGCGAGCTGCGGCTTGCCCTGCGCCATCCAGACCACCTTGCGGGGTGCCCGGTCGGCCTCGGTCTTCTTGGAGCCGTCGGCCTTGGCGAGGCCGAGCGCCTGCTTCTCGGCCGCGGCGGGCGCGATGTCGGCCGTCGTGTCCACGGCCTTCAGCTGGCCGCTGGTGACCTTGGACGCCTTGGTGACGCTCTTGGCCGCGCCGGCCTTGGACTCCTGGACGACCAGGTCGCCACCGAGCACCGGAAGTCCGGCGAAGGTGCGCTCGTAACGCGTGTGCGTGGTGCCGTCGTTGTCCTGGATGACATCCCGGACGACGAGCTTCTCCTGAGCGCCGAGACCGAGTTCCTTGGCCGTGGCCGCCTTGCTCGCGTCGGCCTCGCGGATCAGCTCGGCGCGCTGGGACGGGGTGAGCTGCTTGGCCAGCGCACCGTGCTTGGCGCCGGCGGTCGCCGCCGTTGCGGTGGTGCTGCCGGGAGTGGCAGTGGCCGTACCGGTCTGGACTCCGACGGCGAGGAGGGCTGCTGCGGCTATCAGAGCGCCGGTCGCGGTGGCACGACGGCTGGGCGTGGATCTCACGCGGACTCCTTCTGCGAGGGGGGTACCGGCGGCAGGGTGGCCGTCGGAAGAACGAGAAGTGCGCAGAACGGGGTGAAGAGTGTCAGCCGGAAGACGGTCCTGTCAGGACCGCGTCAACAAGTTGGCCGGAAGTCGTCCGTTGCCATAAAGGTCATGTTCGTTAAGCGGACGTTTCGCCGATCATCATCGCGACGTCATCCAGCGTCCTGGGCAGGCCGAATTCGAAGAGTTCGTCGAGATCAAGCTCGAACTCACCGTGTTCGAACAGCGAGTTGAGGAAGGGGTAGTCGCCACTGGCCGAGATGGCATCGAACTGTGGCTCATTTCTTACCATCCACTTTGCGGCGGACAGCGGGCGAACAGCGTGAGATGGATGTGCGGCATCGTGCGCGGCGGCAGCGCCGTGCCCGCCGGTCGCGGGGTACGACGCCCGGCGGGCGTTCACCGCGGAGGTGGGCGGCGTGGTGGCGACGCGGCGGATGGGCACCTCGGACATCCCCTCGGCGTCGGCCGGTCCGAGCGCGGTGCGCACGATGCGCTCACGGCTCACGGCTCACGGCTCAGGGCTCGCGGCTCAGGGCTCGCGGCTCAGGGCTCGTGGGTCACAGGTGACAGGTCACAGGTCAGGACTCAGGGTCGAGGCCGTGCCCCGGCCCGGTGACCCCTGGCGGGCGACGCTCGACGACGGCCGTGCCTGGGAGAAGGCACGGCCGTCGATGGAGCCCGCCGCCCCGTGCGCGGCGGGGTGCGTCAGCGCGTGGTGAGCACCATCCGGAAGCGGGCCGCGCCGGACATCATCTTCCGGTACGCCTCCTCGGCCGCGTCCAGCGGCACGGTCTCGGTCATCGGGCGGATTCCGCGCAGGGCGCTGAACGCCAGGGTGTCCTGGACGTCCTGCGCGGTGCCGGACGGGTGGCCCCGGACGACCTTGCCGCTCATGAGCAGCTGGGTCGGGCTGATTCCCAGCGGTTCGGGATCCGCGCCGATGACGACCAGCTCGCCGCGGGGCGCGAGGCCGTCCACGGTCGCCGTGATGGCCCCGGAGGCGGCCGCGGTGGCCAGGACGACCTTGGCACCGCCGAGGGCCTGCAGCGCGTCCGCGACGGTGGTGTCCGCCGTACTGTCGATGTAGTGGTGCGCGCCGAGTTCCTTCGCGAAATCGGCCTTGGCGGCTCCGCGGGCGATGGCCACGGTCTCGAAGCCCATCGCGGCCGCGTACTGCACACCCAGATGGCCGAGGCCGCCGATGCCGAGCACGGCGACCAGGTCACCCGGCCGCGCGGAGCTGCGCCGCAGCCCGTTGTACGTGGTCACCCCCGCGCAGGCCATGGGCGCCGCATCGACCGCGTCCAGCGCGTCGGGGATCCGGGCCAGGGCGTCCACCGGTGCGATCACCGTCTCGGCGTAGCCTCCGTCGTACGCCCACCCGGGCACCTTCAGGTACTGGCACACCATGAAGTCGCCCTGCCTGCAGGGTGTGCAGTGGCCACAGCTGCCGCCGAACCAGCCCACCGCCACCCGGTCGCCCACCCGCCAGGCGTTCTCCGCCCCCTCGCCGAGCTCCTCGATCCGCCCGGCGATCTCATGCCCGGGGACCACCGGGAACCGTACGCCCGGAAGCGCGTCGTTCACGAACAAGGCGTCACTGTGGCAGACCCCGCAGGCATCCACGGCCACCCGTACATGACCGGGGCCCGGCCGGGGCACCTCACGCTCGACGATCTCGAACGGACCGCCGGCGGCTGCGACCTGCGCGGCCCGATAGACGCTGGAGACGCTCATCTGGATCTCTCCGGGATACGAGGACACGGGTGGACGGCCCCCCGGAATCAGCAGACCAGCTCCGGCCCGATCACGCACGCCGGGCGGCGCGGACGAGGGGTGGGCACGGGGCCCGTCGGCACCCCCCTCGTCGTCAGCGCCGGTCATGTTTCCTCAGCCCACGCAGCGTTGCGGCGGCGTCCACCGCTGCCGTCCCGGCGCCGGTTTTGGACCGGTCCCGGCCGAGAGTCGAAGACCATCTCAAGTGGCCCCGGTCCCGTCGTACCCGGACGCACGTCCCGGCGCGTCAGCCGGCGAACCCCGGCACCACCAGACCGGACTCGTACGCGATGACCACCGCGTGGGTCCGGTTCTGCGCGCCGAGCTTGGTCAACACGTTTCCGACGTGGGTCTTCACCGTCTCCAGACTCACCGTGAGCGACTCCGCGATCTCCGGGTTGGACAGGCCGGTGGCCATCAATCGCAGCACCTCCTCCTCCCGCCCCGTCAGTGCCGCCTTCGGCAATGCCTCGGCGGAGCCCAGCGGACGGGCGGCGACCATCCGGCGCAGTGCCGCCGGGAAGAGGATCGCCTCTCCCGCCGCCACCACCCGTACCGCCTCCGCGATCTGCCGGACCGGACGCCGCTTGAGCACGAACCCACTGGCCCCCGCGCTGAGCGCGGCGGTGACGTAGCCGTCGTTCTCGAAGGTGGTGATCACCACGACCTTCGGCGGTTCGGCCGACTCGGCCAGCAGTTGCCGGGTGGCCTCGATCCCGTTGCGACGCGGCATCCGCACATCCATCAGGACCACGTCCGGCCGCAATTGCCGCACCTGCTCGACCGCGTCGACGCCGTCGGCGGCCTCCCCGACCACCGTGATCCCCGGCTGTGCCGCGAGCAGCATGCGCAGACCGCTGCGGGTCACCTCGTCGTCGTCCGCGATCAGGAGGGTGACGGGGGTGCCGGCAGAGCTGGTGGTGGCGGGGCCGGTGCCGGTGCCAGTCCTGACGGCTGCGCTCGCGTCAGGGCTGGTCGCGACGGCCGCGCTCGCGTCGGAGCCGATCATGCCGACAACCGTACCGGCAGCCGGACTGTCAACCGCCAGTGCTGCGGCCCGTCCGGGCCGGCCTCGATCTCACCGTGCAGCAGCCGCACGCGCTCGGCCAGCCCGGGCAGGCCGTGCCCGGACGTCGGGAAGGCGCCCGGGCCCCTGCCTGTGCCCGTCCCCGCCCGGGTCCGGTTGACCACGCCGAGCTCCAGTCCGTCCGACGCGGCCGCCACCCGGACCTCGATCGGACCACCCGCCCCGTGCCGCAACGCGTTCGTCAATCCTTCCTGCAGGATCCGGTACGCCGCCCGGGAGAGCGTCCCCTGCACCTGCGTCAACTCGCCCGACAACTCCGGCTCCACCACCGCCCCCGCGTGCCGCAACCGGTCCAGCAGCTCGGGCAGGTCGGCCAAGGTCCGGGTCGGCGCTGTCCCCGCCTTCTCCTCGCGCAGCACGCCCAGCACGTAATCCAGGTCCTCCAGCGCGGCTCGGGCCGACTCCTCGATGCTGCGCAGGGCGGCCCGTGCCGCTACCGGGTCGGCGGAGAGCACCTCGCCCGCCACCGCCGCCTGGATCGTGGCCGCCGTCAGCGTGTGCCCGATCGAGTCGTGCAACTCGTGGGCCAGTCGGTTACGTTCGGCCAGCAGCAGCTCCCGCTCGGCCGCCAGCGCGAGCCGCTCGGCCGAGGACGGCCCCAACAGCCTCGGCGCCAACCACCGCAGAGCGTTCGCCACCACCGCACACACCGTCGCCGCCAGCAGCACACAGCCGAGCGCCACCGCCCAGCTTCCCCAGCCGCCCCTCGCCCGCACCGACCAGCCGAACAAGCTCAGCCCCGCCTCGGCGCCGAGCCAATTCCCCGGCAGGACCAGGCCCGCGAGGATCAGTGCACCGCTCACCAGCGCCCCCGCCCACCCCAGTGCCACGTGCAGCAGCAGCCAGACCGAAGTCCGCCAGCGGTCCGCGCCGGACGGCACGGCGTGGGTCGGCGCGGCAGGGTCCGGCGCAGTGGGAGTCGGCCCGGTGTCGGGTGAACTCGCCCGCTGACGACCGGCCACCGGATCCGGCAACGGCACCCTCAGTAGTCGACGGGAGAACGCGATCAGCACCCGTCGCGTGGTGCGGGCCAGCCCGACCACACCGATCAGTGCCGCCCAGACCAGCAGGGCCAGAACGCCCTGCACTTCATAGGGGACGGATCGCCACGCCAGCACCGGCAGCAATGCGAAAAGCAGCAGCGGAATGCTCGCCAACGCACCGCAATAGGCGAACAGCGCACCCGCATACGTGGAGCCGCGCAGCAGCGGCCGGATTCCCCTGATCATAATCGGCCAGTATGACCGGGAAGCTCGCCGGCGGCCTCCCCCGATCGAGGGAGCATAATCTCCCGCCTTCCCGCGATGTGCGCCCGAGACCCCGGAAATCAGAATCGTGTCCTGCCCAGTTGAGCGGGAGGACGGATGATGAACACGCAAGGGACAGAGACGTCGCCGAATCACACGGCGCCGGCTGAGGCTGTGTCGACTCGGACGGCGTCAACGCCTGGCCGGCCGGCGCCGAGTCGGGCGGCATCGACTCGGGCCGCCGGGGCGGACCCCCGATCTCCATATCGCCAGGGCCCCGGCTACGGCATGCAGCCTTCGGTCGGCAAGAAGGGCCTGGCCGTGGCCGCCATGGTGCTGGGCGTCATCAGCCTGATCACCTCGATCGTCTTCGTCGGCGGCCTGCTCGGCGTCATCGGCCTGATCCTGGGCATCGCCGCCCTGAAGAGGGCCAAGCGGACCGGCGCCGGCCGGGGCCAGTCCATCACCGGTGTAGTGACGTCGTTCATCGCGATCGTGATGTCCATCCTGGTCGCCGTCTTCATGGTCTGGTACGCCAACAAGACACAGGAGTGCTACCGGCCAGAGGGCATCCAGGAATACAAGCAGTGCGTCCACCAGCAGCTCGCCGGGCACTGACCGGGCACTGACCGGCGGCCTGCAGCACGGCCGGCGACGCCCCCGGCCCCGGCGCACCCTTGGGCGGCCGCCCCCACCGGACCCCAGGCCACGACGTCAAAGATCAGCACGAGGATCACGTCGGCTGTGCGCCGTAAGCCGGACAGTGATTCCCCTCCCGACGACGGACTCGCCAACCTCCCGCGCGTAAAAGGGGGGAAGGGCCAGTCACCTCTTCTCGACAAGGACAAGCATGAATATGCGAAACGGGCGAACAGCATCTCTTCTGGCTGCCGGCGCCGTGGCGACTTTCGTTTCGGCGCTCACACCTTCCATGGCTTTTGCCGCATCCGAGGCCTCTGTGGCCACGGACCCTCTGCGGCAGTACGCCCAACAGAAGCCTCGGTGGCAGCGCTGCGACGCGGAGAGCCCCGCCACCTTTCAATGCGCGACTCTCAAGGTGCCGCTGGACTACAGCGATCCCGGCGGGAAGAAGATCGGTATCGCTGTATCCCGGCTGAAGGCAAGCAGCGCAAAGGAACGTCGTGGCGTGCTGCTGCTCAACCCCGGCGGGTCGGGCCTTAATATGCCTGTCATCCCGGAATTGACATTTCCCGAGGAAGTGAAAAGACAGTACGACCTCATCGGGTTCGACCCGAGGGGCGTCGGGCAGAGCTCTCCCGTCAGCTGCGGCCTGACCGACGAGGAAAAGAACGATGAGCGCCCGTACAAGGCCGAGACATTCGCGAAGGACGTGGAGTGGGCGCGTACGGTGGCCGACCGGTGCCGGGCCAAGGAGGGTGACACACTGCGGCACCTCACCACCCGCAACACCGCTCGCGACATGGACGTCATTCGTGCCGTACTGGGAGAGAGGAAGATCTCCTACCTGGGGTTCTCCTACGGCACCTACCTCGGGGCCGTCTACACGCAGCTGTTCCCCCAGCGAACCGACCGTTTCGTGCTGGACAGTGCAACCGACCCCGCAGGGATCTGGCGGGGCATGTTCCAGGAGATGGCGGAAGGGGTCGAGCCGGCCATCACACGATGGAGCGAATGGACTTCCCAGCGAAGTACCACATACAACCTGGGCAATACCCCGGCCGAGGTCCGCGCGACCTTGTGGAAGCTGATCGCCCAGGCCGACCGCACGCCCATCGACTCCGGCGGTGGACCCCTCACCGGTGACGACATCCGCGCTGAGCTGCGCGCAGAGTTCTTCCGCGTTCAGACAGCTGCCGAAAGGGTCGCCGAGCTGAAGAAGGCGGCCGAGGACGAGAAGTCGGCCCTGTCAGGCACGCCCGAGCGGTCCCCGGGCCCGGTCCCGTCGGCGTTCGCCCGTGACATCCCCTCGGACAATGACGCCGCGAGTGCTTGGGCCGTCTTGTGCGCCGACACCCGTACGTGGCCGCGCGACCCGGAGCAGTACCGCCGCGACGCGATCCGCGACAAGGCCCGGTATCCGCTGTACGGCGATTTCGCGTCCAACATCAAGCCGTGTGCCTTCTGGAAGCAGGGCAGCGAGCCGCCGACAACAGTGAACAACAAGGTCGATGCACTGATCCTGCAGAACGAGTGGGATCCCCAAACGCCCCTGGCCGGAGCCCAGGGCATGCATCGGGCCCTGCAAAGCTCCCGGATGGTCACCGTCGCCGGGGGAGAGGGACACATCGTCTACGGCTCCAACTCCTGTGCGGACAAGAGCCTCACGGTCTATCTGACCACGGGCAGGCTCCCGGCCAAGGACCTGACCTGCCGAGCGTCGGCCGGGCAGTAGGGAGAGAGCCCGCACGCTTCCTGTTCCGACAGCTCCGGGAACGCTCAACCGCGCCTGACTGTCCGGTGTCGACGTTGACTTGGGGCCTCCCGCCGACGGCAGGCCCCACCTCTGGACCAGGCAGTCCTGCTCAACCCGGGCGATCGGGTGTTCTGTGCGGCTTCGCGTTCAGCGAGAAACGTGTCGAGGAGCTGGAACATCACGTCGATCGCGTGTTCTTCATCGTCCGGCGGCAGGTCCCACATGTTGCCCTGCTTGTCCGGCAGGGCGATGTGGAGGACTTGCCCGGACCATGCGTGGTTGCGGTCCTGGCCACGGTGGGCCGATAGCTACGGACCGTAACGGATGCGCATCGCTCCCCGGATTTGCGCATTCACCGTGCATCCTCGGCCGACATTACGCATCAACCAGCGGATCCTGGACGTTCGTCCCGTCACGTCAGGCTCTCCCGCCATGCCCGGTGCAGCCCCGCGAAGCGGCCCGTGCCGGCGATGAGTTCGGCCGGGGCGCCGTCCTCCACGATGCGGCCGTGCTCCATCACCAGGACCCGGTCCGCGATCTCCACGGTCGACAGGCGGTGGGCGATCACCACCGCGGTGCGGCCGTGGAGCACCGTGTCCATGGCCTGCTGCACCGCCCGTTCGCCGGGGATGTCCAGGGAGCTCGTCGCCTCGTCGAGGATCAGCACGGACGGGTTCGCGAGCAGGGCCCGGGCGAACGCGACCAACTGGCGCTGACCGGCCGAGATCCGGCCACCCCTCTTGCGTACGTCCGTGTCGTACCCCTCGGGCAGCCCGGCGATGAAATCGTGTGCGCCGATCGCCTTGGCGGCCTGCTCGATCTCCTCGCGGGTCGCGTCCGGGCTGCCGATCGCGATGTTCTCGGCGACCGTACCGGAGAACAGGAACGCCTCCTGGGTCACCATCACCACACCCCGCCGCAGCTCGGGCACGGCCAGATCCCGCAGATCGGTCCCGTCGAGCAGCACCCGGCCCTCGGTCGGGTCGTAGAAGCGGGCCAGCAGCTTGGCGAGCGTCGACTTGCCCGCGCCCGTCGAACCGACCACGGCGACGGTCTGACCGGCCGGGACCGTCAGATCGAAGCGGGGCAGCACCTCGCCACCCGTACGGTAGGCGAACCGCACCGAGTCGAAGACGACCTCGCGGCCCGGTTGCTCACCCGCGAGCGCGGGCAGGCCGACCGGATCCACCGTCTCGGGGACGGAGGGGGTTTGGGCCAGCAGCCCCGCGATCTTCTCCAGCGAAGCGGCGGCCGACTGGTAGGAGTTGAGGAACATGCCCAGCCGGTCGATCGGGTCGTACAGCCGACGCAGATAGAGCACGGCCGCGGCCAGCACACCGAGCGCCAGCGTGCCCGACGCCACCCGGTACGCACCCCACAGCACGATCCCCGCGACCGCCGTGTTGGCGACCAGCCGGGAGCTGACGACATAGCGCGCCATCTCCAGCATCGCGTCGCCGTTCGCCTGCCGGTGAGTGGAGTTGAGGCCCTCGAAGTGCGCGTCGTTGAGGCGCTCGCGGCGGAACGCCTGGACGGGCCGGATGCCGTTCATCGACTCGGCGAACTTCACGATGACCGCGGCGATCGCCGTCGACCGCGCCGCGTAGAGCACTCCGGCCCGCCGCTGGAAGCTCCGGACCAGCAGATACAGCGGGACGAAGGAGAGCACCGCCACCGCGCCGAGACCGAAGTCCAGCCAGAGGAGCACCAGGGAGATGGAGACGAAGGACAGGACGATGCCGATCAGCTCCTGGAGCCCCTCGCTGAGCAGTTCCCGCAGCGATTCCACATCCGTGGTGGAACGGGAGATCAGCCGCCCCGAGGTGTAGCGCTCATGGAAGTCCACGCTCAGCGCCTGCGCGTGACGGAAGATCCGGCCGCGTAGATCGAGCAGCACGTCCTGGTTGATCCGGGCGGAGACCATGATGAACGCGTACTGCATGAGCCCCGCGGCCGCCGAACACAGCGCGTACCCCACGGCCACCGCGATCAACGGCCCGTAGTCCGCGTCCCGGAACGCTGGCACACCGCTGTCGATGGCGTACGCGACGAGCAATGGGCCCGCCTGTACCGCCGCCTGCTGGATCAGCAGCAACAGCGCCGACACCAGCACCCGGCCCCGGTGCGGCCGGAGCAGCGACATCAGCAGCGCGCGGGTCGCACCGCGGGGCGTGGGCAGATCATCCCGGTCGAACCGGTCCCCGGCACCGTCGGAAGGGGACGGGCCCGCGGGCTCCTTCCGCGCGTCCGGCCGCCGGTCGGCTTCGGCGGGCCCGGTCGTCGTCGTACCGGTCGTCGTGCTGGTTGTCGGGCTGGTCATCGGGTACGGCCCTTCTCGGCAGGGACGTCCGGTACGAGATGGCCCTCGCCGGACAGGTCGGGGACGGCGTCCACGGCGGGGGCACCCTTCTGTGCGCCGGTGGCCCCCGACATCAGCCACGCGTACTCCGCGTTGCCGCGCAGCAGTTCCTGATGGGTGCCGACGGCAGTGATCCGGCCCTCGGAGAGCAGCGCCACCCGGTCCGCGAGCATCACGGTGGACGGCCGGTGCGCGACCACGATCGCCGTCGTCTCCTCCAGCACCTGCCGCAGCGCGGCCTCCACCAGCGTCTCCGTGTGCACGTCCAGGGCGGAGAGCGGATCGTCGAGCACCAGGAAGCGGGGCCGGCCGACCACGGCGCGGGCCAGCGCGATCCGCTGCCGCTGCCCGCCGGAGAGGCTGAGCCCCTGCTCGCCGACCTGGGTGCCGATGCCGTCGGGCAGGTCGTACACGAAGTCGGCCTGCGCGACAGCGAGCGCCCGCCGCAACTCGTCCTCCCCGGCGCCCTCGGCGCCCATCAGCACGTTCTCCCCGACGGTCGCCGAGAAGAGCGTCGGCTCCTCGAAGGCCACGGACACCAGCTTGCGCAGCTCCTGGCGGGGCATGGCGGTGATGTCCCTGCCGTCCAGGGTGATCCGCCCCCCGGTGGCCTCGTGCAGTCGAGGCACGAGCGCGGTGAGCGTCGTCTTCCCGGAGCCCGTGGCCCCGACCAGGGCCATCGTCTCGCCGGGGCGGATGCGCAGATCGATCCGGGACAGTACGGGTACGGATCCGGGCTCCGCGTCGGGATAGCGGAACTCCACGCCCTCGAAGACCATTTCGCCCCGGCCGTCGTCCGTGCCCTGCGGCGCGCGGCCGTCGGAGGCGGCCGCGTCCTCCTCCTCGGCCACGTCCATCACCTCGAAGAACCGCTCGGTCGCCGTCGCCGACTCCTGACTCATCGCCAGCAGGAAGCCGATCGACTCGATCGGCCACCGCAGCGCGAGCGCCGTCGACAGGAAGGCGACCAGCGTGCCCGCCGACAGGCCGCCATCGGCGACCTGGACGGTGCCGAGGACCAGCGCCGCCCCGATGGCCAGCTCGGGGATCGTGGTGATGACGGCCCAGATGCCCGCGAGGAGACGCGCCTTGCCCAGCTCCGTGCCGCGCAGGCGCTGCGAGAGGGCACGGAACGCGAGGGCCTGGCTGCGGTGCCGGCCGAAGCCCTTGATGATGCGGATGCCGAGCACGCTCTCCTCGACGACCGTCGTCAGATCACCGACCTGGTCCTGCGCCTGGCGCGCCACGACCGAGTACTTCGTCTCGAAGACCGAGCAGAGAATCACCAACGGCACCACCGGAGCGAGCAGGACCAGCCCCAGCGTCCACTGCTGCATCAGCAGAATGATGAAACCGATCAGGATCGTCGTGCCGTTGACCAGCAGGAACGTCAGCGGAAAGGCCAGGAACATGCGCAGCAGCATCAGGTCCGTGGTGCCGCGCGAGAGCAACTGCCCCGACGGCCAGCGGTCGTGGAACGCCACCGGCAGTCGCTGCAGATGCCGGTACAGGTCGGCCCGCATCGCCGCTTCGACCCCCGCCAGCGGCCGGGCCACCAGCCACCGGCGTATCCCGAAGAGCAGGGCCTCGGCGATGCCCAGCAGGAGGAGGTACAGCGCACCCAGCCAGACACCTCCCGGATCGCGGTCCGCCACCGGGCCGTCCACGATCCACTTCAGTACGAGAGGGATCACCAGACCCATGCACGAGGCGACTATCGCGACCAGCGCGGCGGCGGACAGGCGGTTGCGTACCGGCTTCACATAGGGCCACAACCTCAGCAGGGAGCGCGCGGCGGACCGTTCCTTGGGATCTACATGTTCTTCGGGCATCACAGTCGAGCCTACGGTTCACCACTGACATCGCTCATGTGGTTTTTCGGCCGTCCGGTGGTGCCGGAGCCCGCTGGTCGTACCCCGTATCAACCGATCGGCCGATGCCGCTTCGAGCGCGATGGACGATGGTGCGCGGGTTCCCCGGACACGATGCTCGTAGGCATGGCAATCATCGAAGTGGACGCGGTGCACAAGGCTTACGCCGGGCGCCCCGCGGTGGACGGAGTGAGCTTCGCCGTCGACGAGGGGGAGATCTTCGGGATCCTCGGCCCCAACGGAGCGGGCAAGACCACCACCGTCGAGTGCATCGAGGGGCTGCGGGTCCCCGACGCCGGTACGGTCCGGGTGGCCGGCCTCGACCCCGTCGCCGACCACGACCGGGTGACCGGGCTGCTCGGCGCACAGCTCCAGGAGAGCGAACTCCAGCCCAAGCTCACCGTGGCCGAGGCGCTGCAGCTGTACAGCGCCTTCTACCCGGACCCCGCCGACTGGCGCGCGCTGGCCGAACGGCTCGGTCTGCACACCATGTACGGCACCCGGTTCGCCAAGCTGTCCGGCGGTCAGAAGCAACGGCTGTCCATCGCGCTCGCCCTGGTCGGCAACCCGCGGGTCGTGGTCCTCGACGAGCTGACCACCGGTCTGGACCCGCGGGCCCGCCGGGACACCTGGAAGCTGATCGAGGACGTACGCGACAGCGGTGTGACGGTCCTTCTGGTCACCCACTTCATGGAGGAGGCCAACCGGCTCTGCGACCGTGTCGCCGTGATCGACAAGGGGAAGGTCGTCGCCCTCGACACCCCGTCCGGCCTGGTCAGCAGGGCCGGCAGCGCCACCGTCATCTCCTTCACCCCCGCACAGCCGCTCGACCCGGCCGAGCTGGATTCGCTGCCCGGTGCGGACTTTGTCGAACAGAAGGACGGCCGGATCGTCATCCACGGCAGCGACGAGACGGTCAACGCGGTGATCTCACTGCTGGCCCGCCACCGCATCACCGCACACCAACTCCGCGTCTCCGAAGCAACGCTGGACGACGCCTTCCTCGACCTCACAGAAGCAGAACAGGCGGCCTGAGATGACCACAGCGACCCCGGCCAGGACGACGGCCACCCCCACCCCATGGGCTGCGGTGCTCAGGACCGAGACGCGGCTCTTCCTCCGCGAACCCGGCAGCCTGTTCTGGGTCCTCGTCTTCCCGACCGCGCTGCTGACGATCCTCGGCCTGATCCCGTCCTTCCGGGACCCCGATGACGCGCTCGGTGGCCGCCGCGTCGTCGATCTGTACGTACCGGTGTCGGTGCTGCTCGCCATGATCATGGCCGGGATCGGGGCCATGCCGCCCATCCTCACCGGCTACCGCGAGCGCGGGATCCTGCGCCGGATGTCGACCACTCCGGTGCCGCCGTCCGCCCTGCTCACCGCGCAGATCGCCCTGCACGGCACCGCGGCTCTCGGCTCCGCCGCGCTGGTGATGACCGTCGGCCGCACCGTCTTCGGCGTGAGGCTGCCCGGACAGCCCTTCGGCTACGTCCTGGCGTTGCTCCTGGCGACCGCGAGCGTCCTCGGCCTCGGCGCGCTGCTGTGCGCGCTCTCGCGCACCACCAAGGCATCCTCCGCCATCGGCACGGTCGCCAACCTCGTGATGATGTTCACCGCCGGGGTCTGGATCCCGGTGCAGACCATGCCCGACACCCTCCGGCGCATCGTCGAGGTCACCCCGTTCGGCGCGGCTTCCCAGGCACTGGACCGGGCGGCGTCCGGCGGCTGGCCCGGCTGGGTACAGCTGGGCGTCATGGCGTTGTGGGCGGCCGTGGTGACCGGGCTGGCGACCCGGCTGTTCCGTTGGGAGTGACGGTTCCGGGGGAGAATCCCCCCATGAACGCGGGGGACATGACGGAGACGGGCACAGCCGGAGTGACGACGGCCGCGCAGTGGTGGGAACGGTTCTTCCGGTACGGGCCGTACGTTCTGCTCGGCCTGGCCACCGCGGCCTCTGCCGTGTCCGCCGAGCTCATCATGTCCCGCTCGGACGTGTACGCCGGCGCGGTGCTGGTCCCGGTGGTGCTCGTCCTCGAGATCTGGTGGGGACGGTACAGGGCGGCGGTCACTCCGCCTTCGCGGGCGGCGCAGTTCTACTTCGTCGCCCGCACGTCACTCGCCTTCGGACTGGCCTGGTGCAACCCGTTCTTCTCCATCTTCGCGGTTCTCGGCTACTTCGACGCCGGCCGGCTGCTCCCGCAACGGGCCATGCGCGCCGGGCTGCTGGCCACCGCCGTCATCATGGCGGGCTCGCAGTCCGGCAGCGGCCTCCCGCCGATCGGCCTCATGAAATGGATCGCCTTCGGCATCGTTTTCGCCCTCCACGCAACCATCACCCTGGTCTTCGCCCAGATCGGCGACCGGGAGGCCGAGCAGACCCGCGCCCAGGTCGACACCATCACCGAACTGGAGTCCGCCAACGCCCGCCTCGAACAGGCCATGGCGGAGAACGCGGGCCTGCACGCCCAACTCCTCGTCCAGGCCCGCGAAGCGGGCGTCGCGGACGAGCGCCGTCGGCTCGCCGCCGAGATCCACGACACGCTCGCGCAGGGACTGACCGGCATCATCGCCCAACTCCAGGTGGTCACCTCGATCACCGACACCGATCCGGCCCTGGCCCGGCAGCACCTCGACCGCGCCGCCGCCCTCGCCCGGCACAGCCTGGGCGAGGCACGCCGCTCGGTCCACGATCTGGTCCCCGTCGCACTGGAGCACGACGACCTCGTGGGCGCGCTGAAGAAGACCGTCACCGGCTGGGGCGAACGCCATGGGGTGCGGACCGAGTTCACCGTCACCGGTACCGCCGAGCCGGTCCACGACGAGATAGCCGCCACCCTGCTCCGTATCGCCGAGGAGGCCCTCGCCAACGCCGGCCGCCATGCCGGGGCCTCACGCATCGGCATCACCCTGTCCTTCATGGGTGAGGAACTCGCCCTGGACGTACGGGACGACGGCCGCGGCTTCGACCCCGACGCCCTGCCGCCGCGCCGCCGCGGCGCGGGCGGATTCGGGCTCGGCGGCATGCGGGCCCGCGCCGAACGCATCGCGGGCACCGTCGAGGTGGAGACGGAACCGGGGCGTGGCACGGCGGTCTGCGCCCGGGTGCCCCTGGTACGGCACGGCTGATGACCAGTACGGTTGCCCTGCCATGGCTGAGGATTCCGCACGCGTCATCACGCTCGTCGTCGTAGACGACCACCCCGTCGTACGGGACGGTCTGCGCGGCATGTTCGACTCCGACCCGGGGTTCCGGGTCCTCGGGGAGGCGCCGGACGGGGTGGCGGGTGTCGACCTCGTGGCCCGGCTCGACCCCGACGTCGTCCTGATGGATCTGCGGATGCCGGGCGGCGGCGGAGTCGCCGCCATCGCCGAACTGACCGGGCGCGGCGTCCGCGCCAAGGTGCTGGTCCTCACCACGTACGACACCGACTCCGACACCCTCCCCGCGATCGAGGCCGGCGCGACCGGCTATCTCCTCAAGGACGCGCCCCGTGAGGAGCTGTTCACCGCCGTCCGCGCCGCCGCCGACGGCCGCACCGTGCTCTCGCCCGCCGTCGCCTCCCGCCTCGTCTCCCGGGTGCGCACACCGGTGGCGCCGGGCCACGAGTCACTGTCGGCCCGGGAGCGCGAGGTGCTCGAACTCGTCGCGAAGGGCACCTCGAACCGGGAGATAGCCGCCGAACTGTTCATCAGCGAGGCCACCGTGAAGACCCACCTCACCCATGTCTTCGCCAAGCTCGGCGCCAAGGACCGGGCCGCCGCCGTGGCGATCGGCTACGACCGGGGCATCCTGGGCTGACCCTCCCCGACGTCATTCCCCGGCCCTCGTTCCCGGCCCTCATTCCCTGACCCGCAGCAGCAGCACCGATCTGGCCGGCACGGTCAGCACCGTGCCGCCCGGGTGAACGGTGCCCGGCGCCTCGGCCTGGTCCTCCCGTGAGGTGTCCAGAACCAGTTCGTAACTCTGCGCCCACGGCGGTCCGGGCAGCAGGAAGCCGCTCGGCCGGTGGTCCGCGTGCAGGATCGCCAGGAAGCTGTCGTCCGTGACGGGTTCGCCGCGCGCGTCCCGGCCGGGGATGTCGCGCCCTGAGAGATAGAGCCCGACCGTCGCGGCCGGTGCGTACCAGTCCTCCTCCGTCATCTCCGCGCCCTGCCGGGTGAACCACGCCAGATCCCGCAGCCCGTCCGCCGCCTGCGCACGCCCGGAGAAGAAGGCGCGACGGCGCAGCACGGGGTGGGTGTGGCGCAGGGCGAGGACCCGGGAGGTCAGCTCGGTCAGCGCCCGCCACTCCGGCCGGTCGAGCAGGGACCAGTCCACCCAGCTGACCTCGTTGTCCTGGCAGTACGCGTTGTTGTTGCCGCCCTGCGTCCGGCCCATCTCGTCGCCCGCGACCAGCATCGGCACACCTGTCGACAGCAGGAGGGTGGTGAGCAGATTGCGCAGCTGGCGGCGGCGCAGCGCGTTGACGGCGGGGTCGTCGCTCTCACCCTCGACGCCGCAGTTCCAGGCCCGGTTGTCCGAGGTGCCGTCCCGGTTGTCCTCACCGTTGGCCTCGTTGTGCTTCTGCTCGTAACTGACCAGATCGCGCAGGGTGAAGCCGTCGTGCGCGGTGATGAAGTTGACCGAGGCGTACGGGCGCCGGCCGCCCCACGCGTACAGATCGCTGGACCCGGTCAGCCGGTAGCCGAGATCCCGTACATCGGGCAGGGCGCCGCGCCAGAAGTCCCGTACGGCGTCCCGGTAGCGGTCGTTCCACTCGGTCCAGAGCGGGGGGAAGGCGCCGACCTGGTACCCGCCGTTGCCGACGTCCCACGGCTCGGCGATCAGCTTCACCCGGCGCAGCACCGGGTCCTGGGCGATCACCGCGAGGAACGGGGAGAGCATGTCGACGTCGTGCATCGAGCGGGCCAGCGCGGCCGCCAGATCGAAGCGGAAACCGTCGACGCCCATCTCCGTGACCCAGTATCGCAGCGAGTCCGTGATCAGGCGCAGGACGTGCGGCTGGACCACGTGCAGGGTGTTGCCGCAGCCGGTGTAGTCCGCGTACCTGCGGGCGTCCGGCTGGAGGCGGTAGTAGCCGCGGTTGTCGATGCCGCGCAGCGACAGCATCGGACCCAGCTCGCTCGCCTCCGCCGTGTGGTTGTAGACCACGTCGAGGATCACCTCGATCCCGGCGTCGTGCAGGGCCCGCACCATCCGCTTGAACTCGCCGACCTGCTGGCCCGCGGTCCCGCTCGCGGAGTAGTCGGCGTGCGGGGCGAAGTAGCCGATGGAGTTGTAGCCCCAGTAGTTGTGCAGACCGCGCCGGAGCAGATGGTCCTCGTGGGCGAACTGATGCACCGGCAGCAGTTCCACCGCCGTCACTCCCAGCCGTCGCAGATGGTCGAGCGCGGCCGGATGGGCGAGACCGGCGTACGTGCCCCGCAGCTCCTCCGGGATCCCGGGGTGCAGCTCGGTGAAGCCGCGCACATGCAGCTCGTAGATGACGGAGTCCGCCCACGGGGTCTTGGGGCGGCGGTCCTCCGCCCAGTCGTCGTCATCGTGGACGACGACGCCCTTCGGGACGTACGGAGCGGAGTCCCGCTCGTCGCGCACGGTGTCGGCGACCTGCTGGTGCGGCCAGTCCCGCACATGGCCGTACACCTCGGCCGGGAGGGTGAACGAGCCGTCCACGGCACGCGCGTACGGGTCCAGGAGCAGCTTCGCCGCGTTCCAGCGCGCACCGGTCCAGGGGTCCCAGCGGCCGTGCACCCGGTAGCCGTACCGCTGACCCGGGCGTACGCCCGGCACGAAGCCGTGCCAGATCTCATGAGTCAGTTCGGTCAGCGCAAGCCGCCGCTCGTTTCCCTCCTCGTCGAAGAGACAGAGCTCGACGGCCTCCGCACCGCCCGCCCAGAGCGCGAAATTGGTGCCCGCCACCCCGTCGGGGCCCACCCGGAAGCGGGCCCCGAGCGGCATCGAGGCACCGGGCCACACGGCGGCCGGCCGCCCCGGCACGGCCTCCGGCGCGCTCTCCCGCTCCTCCGTCTCTCCGGTCTCCTGCACCGCCTCCTGCTCGGCTGCGCTCGACACCTGCTCGCCTCCTGCGGCTCGTGGGGACCGGCACCGAAAAGGAGCACACGGCGTCCCGGCCGCGGCTCCCCGAGTGTGGTCCTCCCCTCTGTTCTGCCCACACCGGCGCCAGGACTCACGTTTCCCCCGACCGGCCCCCGTCGTTGGGGGGACGTGAACCACGTAGCGAAGAGAGCGGTGGCGAGCCCGGCCACCGCGCTGACATGGGCAGGACTGTTGACCCTGCTGGCCCTGCTGAGCGGCTGCACCGACTCCGGATCCGTCTCCAACGGGAAGGCGCGCTCCCCGCAGGACGCGATCCTGATCACCCCGAGCGACGGGGCGAAGAACGTAGGCCCGGACGACCGGATGGAGGTGAGGGTCCCCGACGGGCGGCTGGAGAGCGTCAAGGTGGCGCGGATCGAGGACGCGCAGAGCCAGGAGGTGCCGGGCCGGATCGCGCACGACGGTACCTCCTGGACTCCGTGGGGGAAGACGGGCCGGTTCAGGCTCGCCGCCAAGTACAGCGTCGACGCGGTGGCCGTGGACGCCGCCGGGCACCGCTCGGCCCGCCACACCACCTTCACCACGGCGGTCCCCGAACACCGGTTCATCGGCTACTTCAAGCCGGAGAACGGGTCCACGGTCGGCACCGGAATGATTGTCTCCTTCGACTTCAACCGCCCGGTCGAGAACCACGCGGCCGTGCAGCGGGCCATCCGGGTGAGCTCCGTGCCGGCGGTCGAGGTGGTGGGCCACTGGTTCGGCAACGACCGCCTCGACTTCCGGCCCGCCACCTACTGGAAGCCGGGTACCGAGGTCACCGTCGAGGTGGGGCTGCGGGATGTGGAGGGTGCGCCGCACGTGTACGGGACCCAGGACAAGACGGTCGCCTTCACGGTGGGCCGCTCGCAGACGTCCCTGGTCGACGCGGCCGCCCACACCATGGAGGTACGCCGCGACGGCCGGCTCGTCTCCACGGTCCCGATCACGACGGGCTACCCCGGGAGGGACACGTACAACGGGAAGATGGTGGTCAGCGAGATGTACGACGTGACCAGGATGGACGGCCGCACGGTCGGTTTCGGCGGCGAGTACGACATCAAGGACGTCCCGCACGCCCTCCGGCTCACCAGCTCCGGCACGTTCCTGCACGGCAACTACTGGTCGGACGAGGACGTCTTCGGCTCGGACAACGTCAGCCACGGCTGCGTCGGGCTGCGCGATGTGCGGGGCGGCAGCAGCGACACCCCGGCCGGCTGGTTCTTCGACCGGACACTCATCGGCGATGTCGTCGAGGTGGTCAACTCCAAGGACAAGCAGGTCGCGCCCGACAACGGTCTCGGAGGCTGGAATCTGAACTGGAATCAGTGGAAGGCCGGCTCCGCCCTCAGCTGATCTCCCGCCACCTCCGTACCCCGTGTCACCTGGAGAAGTTCCGGAACGAGTTGGGACTGAACGGTGACATTCCGCGGGGTCAATTCCGCACAGTGAGTGTGATTATCTTTCGCTGAGCGCGCATACGCAGCGTGCGGGGGTGGGGCCCGAGGGCCCCAGGGCCTTGGCGCGGCCAGGCCGTGTGAGGGGAGACGACCACATTGAACGGGCAGCCGATATCGGGGACATCGGCCGGGGCGGACAGCGGGCGGCGCGGACGTGGGGCCACCGGACTGCTGGCCCTGGTGCTGGGTGCGCTGCTGTTGCTGGTGACGGCGTGCGGCGGGGGAGACGACGCCGGCAGCGCGGGCGAGGACCGCAAGGGCGGGGCGAAGGTCGATGACACCACGGCCTCGCAGGCCGTGGTGACCGTCGCACCGAAGGACGGGGCGGACTCCGTCGCCACCAGCGGGGCGCTGAAGATCTCCGCCGCGCAGGGGAAGCTGACGACGGTCAAGGTCGCCGGCCCCAAGGGCGTCGAGGTCGAGGGCAGGATCGCGGCGGACGGCACGAGTTGGACACCGGACCGGCACCTGGCCGCCGCGACCAAGTACACGGTCCACGCGGTCGCCAAGGACGCCAAGGGCCGCGAGTCGGCCAAGGACACCAGCTTCACGACGCTGGTTCCGCAGAACACCTTCATCGGGCAGTACACCCCGGAGGACGGTTCCACGGTCGGCGTCGGCATGCCCGTCTCGATCCACTTCACCCGCGGCATCACCGACCCGGCCGCGGTCGAGAAGGCCATCAAGGTGACCGCCGAGCCCTCCGTGCCGATCGAGGGCCACTGGTTCGGCAACGACCGCCTCGACTTCCGCCCCGAGGACTACTGGGCCGCGGGCACCAAGGTGACCGTGAAGCTCGACCTCGACGGCGTCGAGGGGCGTCCCGGCGTCTACGGCAAGCAGGCCAAGACGATCGCCTTCACCATCGGCCGCAAGCAGGTCAGCACCGTCGACGCGAGCACGCACCGGATGAAGGTCGTCCGTGACGACAAGCAGATCAAGGACATCCCGATCTCGGCGGGCGCCCCGGCGACCACCACGTACAACGGTCGGATGGTCATCAGCGAGAAGCTCAAGGTGACCCGGATGAACGGCGACACCGTGGGCTTCGGCGGCGAGTACGACATCAAGGACGTGCCGCACGCGATGCGCCTGTCCACCTCGGGCACCTTCATCCACGGCAACTACTGGGGCGCCTCCGGCATCTTCGGCGCGACCAACACCAGCCACGGCTGCGTCGGCCTGCAGGACGTGCGCGGCGCCTGGAGCAAGAAGACCCCGGCTGCCTGGTTCTTCGACAACTCGCTCATCGGCGACGTCGTCGTCGTGAAGAACTCGAAGGACAGGACGATCCAGCCGGACAACGGCCTGAACGGCTGGAACATGTCCTGGTCGGAGTGGACCAAGTAGCTCCCGACGTACCTGACACGGACGGGCCCGGCGCTGTGACCAACAGCACCGGGCCCGCCGTCGTTAGCGCCGGTTAACCTGCCTCTCATGACCGCAAATCTCGAAGTGACCGACGGTGTCGGCACGATCCGGCTGGACCGTCCGCCCATGAACGCCCTGGATGTCGCCACCCAGGACCGGCTGCGTGAACTCGCCGAGGAGGCGACCCGGCGCGAGGACGTGCGGGCCGTGGTCCTCTACGGCGGCGAGAAGGTGTTCGCGGCGGGCGCGGACATCAAGGAGATGCAGGTGATGGACCACGCGGCGATGGTCGTACGGTCCAAGGCGCTGCAGGACTCCTTCACCGCGGTGGCCCGGATCCCCAAGCCCGTCGTCGCCGCAGTCACCGGCTACGCGCTGGGCGGCGGCTGCGAGTTGGCGCTCTGCGCCGACTACCGGATCGCCGCCGACAACGCCAGGCTGGGCCAGCCCGAGATCCTGCTCGGGCTGATCCCCGGCGCGGGCGGCACCCAGCGCCTCGCCCGGCTGATCGGCCCCTCCCGGGCCAAGGACCTGATCTTCACCGGCCGTCACGTGAAGGCCGAGGAGGCCCTGACGATCGGACTGGTGGACCGCGTGGTGCCCGCCGCCGAGGTGTACGAGCAGGCGCACGCCTGGGCCGCCGGGCTGGCGAAGGGGCCCGCCCTCGCGCTGCGCGCCGCCAAGGAATCAGTGGACGCCGGCCTGGAGACGGACATCGACACCGGGCTCACGATCGAGCGGAACTGGTTCGCAGGTCTGTTCGCCACCGAGGACCGGGAGCGCGGAATGCGCAGCTTTGTGGAAGAGGGCCCGGGCAAGGCCAAGTTCCTCTGACTGGAAGTCAGTTGGGCACAGACTGACGCGGGTTCATCCGTGCGGGCGGATTGGCTGGGCCTTGAGGGAGCCTTGAGGCCCAGCCCTCCGAAGGGGCTGGCAATCCCGCTCGGACGAGGTATCCATGCAGGTCAGCCGGGGTGCGACGAGCCTCATTCTGCCAGTGGCATATGCCTACCGATCTCTGCGGAATGATGCATTCCGGGGTGCGGATTCCGTTGGAACGGCCCCGGAGGGCCCGCCTTGCGGCCATGATGGTGTGCATGGCGGGCCTGGAGGGTGTGGAACAGCCGCGACCGCACAGCGGCGCGACGGCGGCACGCTGGGTGCCGACCGTCGAGGACGAACAGGCTTTCAAAGCACTGGAGTTGTTCGGAAATCCGGCGGACGGTGAAATCCGGCTGCCCTCCCGCCCGGAGTCCGCTGCCACCGCTCGGCGGCTCACTTCCTGTGTGGTGCTGCGCCAGTGGGCGCTCTCCCCGCAGACCGCCGAATACGCCGTCCTGCTCGTCTCGGAGCTCGTCGGCAATGCCGTCCGGCACACCGGCGCCCGGGTCTTCGGGTTACGGATGCTGCGCCGCCGCGGCTGGATCAGGATCGAGGTGCGCGACCCCTCGCGCGGACTGCCGTGTCTGATGCCCGTCCGGGAGATGGACGTCAGCGGGCGGGGACTCTTCCTCGTCGACAGGCTCTCCGACCGGTGGGGCGTGGATCTGCTGCCGCGCGGCAAGACCACCTGGTTCGAGATGCGGATCTCCGACCGCTGACCCCGGGACGCACAGCAGCCCCCGGTCCGCCGTGGTGGGGCGCTTCGGGGGCTGCTGTGTGGGGGCCGTGAAATGGGGGGTGTGTTCACGGCCGCTTGTGACGACCGAGCTCGGGTCGATGCGGTCGTGTCACCGACTATGGCAGACGGGCGACCCCTGCGCCAAAGGTGCAAACGGGGCATTCGTGGAAAAAGTAGATCATTTTCTGGGTGAATCGCAGGTGTTATGGGTCACTTGCCTGGAAATCCATGAATATTTATGGGATTCGTCGAGTGATTCATTCGCACCACTCCTAATTCTAAAATGTGATTTTCGGAACATTTCGCCCCTATGGTGCTGCGTATGAACGCCTCCGACCCACCGGTGCACCGCCGCAGCGCCCTGCGCGCGGGAGCAGCGGCCGCCCTTGCCGGCGCCCTGGCCGCCGGATGCGCGGACCGCGGCGACGCCGCCGGTGCGTCGGCCAGGACCGGCACGGCCGGGGCGAGCCCGAAGAACACCCCTGCGACGGCGACCACCGGGCACCCGGCCCCGCACCCCGCGCCCGCCCCGCGCCGCTTCCCCGGGCAGCCGGCCCAGATCGACCACGGCCCCCGCGACCGCGCCCGCGTCGCCCTCACCTTCCACGGCCAGGGCGACCCCGCCATCGCCCGGACCGTACTCGCCGAGGCCGAACGGGCCCACGCCCGGATCACCGTCCTCGCCGTCGGCAGCTGGCTCGACGAACACCCCGAGATGGCCCGCCGTATCCTCGACGGCGGCCACGACCTCGGCAACCACACCCAGCGTCACCTCGACATCTCAACGATGGGCGAGGCCGAGGCGTACGCGGAGATCACCGACTGCGCCCAGCGGCTACGCCGGCTCACCGGCTCCATCGGCACCTGGTTCCGGCCCTCGCGTACCCGGTACGCCACCCCGCTCGTCCAGCGGCTCGCCGCCCGGGCGGGCTACCCGCACGTCCTCTCGTACGACGTGGACTCCCTCGACTTCACCTCTCCCGGCGCCGCGGCCGTCACCCGCAAGGTGGCCGGGGAGATCCGCAACGGATCGGTGGTGAGCCTGCATTTCGGCTACGCGGACACGGTCGCCGCACTGCCTCTCCTCCTCACTGAAATCGACCGCCGCCGACTGCGCGCGGTGACGACCACGGAGCTGCTGACCTGATGCCTCCCTCCACCAAGCTCACCGCGGCCCTGCTCGGGGGCATCCTCCTCGCCGTGCTCACCGGCTGTGGCACCCCCGCAGAGAAGGGCGCCGTCAAGGGCGCCACACCGCCCGTCGAATCGGAACGCGTCGCGCCGCCGGGCCTGCCCGGCATGCCACCGGTGCTCGACGCCAAGGACGTCTACGCGGCCGACCGGCCGGGGAAGCTCTCCCCGGCCGTCAAGGACTTCCCGTCCCGGGTGTATGTCCCCAACACCAACTCCGACACGGTGTCGGTGATCGACCCGGCCACGTACAAGGTCATCCGGACCATCAAGGTCGGCCGCCAACCGCAGCACGTCGTCCCTTCTTGGGACCTGAAGACCCTCTGGGTCAACAACGACATCGGCGACAGCCTCACGGCCATCGATCCCGCCACCGGGAAGGTGGGCCGCACGGTGCCCGTCTCGGACCCGTACAACCTCTACTTCACCCCGGACGGCAAGTACGCCGTGGTGATGGCCTCGATGGACCGCGAACTGGTCTTCCGTGACGCCCACACCATGAAGACGGCCAAGACCGTCCCGGTCAGCTGCTCGGGCGTCAATCACGCCGACTTCTCCGCGGACGGCCGGTACTTCATCGTCTCCTGCGAGTTCTCCGGCGAACTCCTCAAGGTCGACACGGCGAAGATGAAGGTCGTCGGCCAGCAGAAGCTGCCCTTCAAGGGCGCGATGCCGCAGGACGTGAAGCTGTCACCCGACGGCAGCACGTTCTACATCGCGGACATGATCGCGAACGGGGTGTGGGTGCTGGACGGCAAGAAGTTCACCACCCCGAAGCTGCTGGGCACCGGCAAGGGCGCTCATGGCCTCTACGTCAGCCGCGACTCCAAGGAGATGTACGTCTCCAACCGGGGTGAGGGCTCCATCTCGGTCTTCGACTTCGGCCGGCGCGAGCTGGTGAAGAAGTGGCACCTGCCGGGCGGCGGCAGCCCCGACATGGGCGGAGTCTCGTCGGACGGCAAGGTCCTCTGGCTGAGCGGGCGTTACAACTCCGTGGTGTACGCGATCGACACCGCCACCGGCAAGCAGCTCGCCCGCATTCCGGTGGGCAGCGGCCCGCACGGACTCGCCGTGTACCCGCAGCCGGGCCGTTACTCGCTCGGCCACACCGGCGTCTTCCGCTGACCGCCCGAAGTCAACACTCCGCCTGACACGCTCGCCTTCGGGTGACGCTCCAGGGCCCGGCGTCGCACTGCCGAGACAGTGACCGTCATGATGATCACTTCTCGTCTGCGGCGTCGGGCCGCTTTCGCCGTTATCGCGTTCTCCGCCGTACTCGTCCCGGCGGCCGCCACCGAGGCCGCCCCCGCCGCCGCTCCCGCGGCCGTCGCGTTCAAGCCGGGTGGCTGCCCGGTCGTCGCCGACCATCTGTTCGCCGCCGCCGACCCGGTGGAGATCCGCCGGATCACCCCGCGCCCCTCCTGGCGGGACAACTGCCGCCAGCTCTACCGGGCGGACGGCCGGGGCCCGCAGGCCATCTTCGACGAGGGCTTCCACGCCAGGGACATCGTGTACGGCCAGTACGACCTGGAGAAGTACGTCCTGGTCAACCAGCCTTCGCCGTTCGTCTCCACCACGTACGACCACGACCTGTACAAGCGCTGGAAGAGCGAGTTCAACTACTACATCGACGCTCCCGGCGGCATCGACGTGAACAGGACGATCGGTGACACCCACAAGTACGCCGACCAGGTGGAGGTCGCCTTCCCCGGTGGCGTCGACCGCACGTTCATCGTCGGGGCGTGCCCCATCGACCAGGCGACCAAGACCGAGATCATGAACAAGTGCGTCGACAACCCGCACTACAAGCCGTGGCGCAGCTGATCCGCTGAACCCTCTACCCCGCGACGAACAGGGCCTCCGAGCCCACCGGCCGGTAGCCCGCCGCCTGGAACGTCCGCACACTGCGGGCGTTCCCCGGCGACTGCTGGGCCCACACCACCGAGTCCGGAACCAGATGCCGGGCCGCCCGCGCGAGCCGTTCGCCCAGCCGCCTGCCGCGCGCCTCCTCGGCCACCTCGATCGCCGTCTCCCAGCGCCCCGCGACTCCCCGGCCCAGGATCACCACTCCGCCGTCGGCGGACCACACCCGCACCTCGTCGCGGTACTTCATCGCCCGCGCCACCCGGGGATGTTCCGGGTCCTCGATCTCCCGCAGCGCGATCTCCGGCTCGCCCGGCAGCGCGTCCGCGACCGTCAGCAGATCGATGGTGTTCATGTGCCGGCGGCTCCGGGCCAGCAGCGCGCCCAGGAAGTACGGATTCATCGTCGCGGCGAGCGCGTCGCCGGGGGTGGCGGCCAGCACGGCCCGCACCCAGCCGGGATCCTCGTCGGTGAACACCACCGAGTGCGCGGTGAATGCCAGCACCCCCGCGTCCCGGACACCGGGCTGTCCCACCACGGTCGTTGCCCCGTCCGGCGGGGGAAACCTTCCGCGCGCGGCGGCCGTCAGGATCCGTGCCAGTGCGTCATCCATCGGTGTCCCGTCCCCGGTCCGGACCGGGGCCCGCCGGGCGGCGGACCCCCACCCATGATCGACGACCGGCCGCCGCGACCGCCAGCCGTCCCGCCCGTTAATCTGACCCCCGTCAGTCAGACACTGGTCAGGCTCTGATCAGGCAGTGGTGTGGCATTACGAAGGGGCGGAACCGTGGCGGACATCGAGTCGGCGCGCAAGGCATTCGAGCGGTTCGATCTGAACGGCGACGGGCTGATATCGGCCGCCGAGTACAAGAGCGTGATGGCTCAGCTCGGCGACCCCTACGTCACCGAGCCGGTGGCCCAGGCCGTCATCAACTCGCACGACGCCAACGGCGACGGGCTGCTCACGTTCGACGAGTTCTGGGCGGCGCAGAACAAGAACTGATGGCCGGGAGGACCCCCGGCCGGCGGGCCGGGGGCCGCGGAGCACACTGTCGTCCGCGGTGTGCCTGCCGGTGTCAGGCGTTCCTCCGGTACGGTGCCCAGCCGCGCAGCTCCTCGTCGCGCGGGACGCGCACCACGGCCGGGGCTCCCGGGCCGAAACTCATCACCGGGCCGGACGTGTCCCAGGCCGGCCGGCCGAGGTCGCCGGAGGCGGCGAACCGTACCCACGCCGCGTGCATCGATACGTACCGGTCCGAGGGCACGTCGATCCGGAACCGGGCGTTCCCGTGCTCGACCCGGATGGCACCGAGCGGGTACATCAGCAGATCACGCCGGGGTGTGGCCGACCGTCCGAGGAGAGTCCTGGCGGGAGGGGCCTGGAGGCGGCGCGGGGTCCGGGCCTCCGCCCCCCACGCGCCACGCCCCGTCGGACCGGTCGGGGCGACCGGTCGAGGCTGCCTGTCGAGACGGCCGGTCAGGGCGACCTGTCAGGGCCACCGGTCAGGCGGCGAAGTACCGTGACAGCGAGTCCCGTTCGTCGACCTCCACGAGATCCGGGCGGGTGTAGCGCTCCGCGCGGGCGTGGTAGTCGAAGTCGCCCCGCACCAGCCCGCGGTAGTCCTGCACGCACCGCTCCAGCGCGGCCCGGGTACGCCCGTGGATCCCGGCCGCCTCGATCTCCTCGACCAGTTCCTTCTCGGCACGCTGCACCCGTTCCGCTATCTCCGCGAGCTGCGCCCCGGCTTCGTCGACGGCCTCCTGGAGGGTGAATCCGTGGTCGCGCTGAATGAGCCGTACCGCATTGTGCTCGTAACCGAGCAGTGCCTCCTTCTCGAAGGAGCAGATGTCGTTGCAGAGCCCCGAGTGATCGGTGACGGCGTTGCGCAGAGCGATATACGCGGGAAGGCTGCGGGCCGATTCCGGAAGGTCGATTCCAGCGGTGATCTCATGGAGATCCAGGAAGGGCTGCATGGCCACTGATTCCCGGCGGTGCTTCACGAATTCGGCCCTGGTCGGCACCTTTCCGGCGGCCCGCTCCACGGCCTCGGCGTAATACGTCCACAGCCAGGCGACCGTGTCCCGCCGGAACTGCCGGATCCAGCGCGGCGAGCGGTCCCGGTACGTCCGGTCCCGCAGTCCTACGAGCGCGTACTCCATGGCGCCGCGCGGCTGTTCGCCGTCGAGCACCGCCACCAGTCGTTCGATCGCCGCCTCGCACATGCGGGGATCGCGTCCGGCGGGTCCGTCGTCGAACTCGTCGTCGACGAGGAAGGCCCAGAAGAGCCACTGGCAGAAGAGATCGAGATGCTGCTGCGAAGCAGCGGGAAATATGAGGGATATCCAGAGTTCGGGCCTGGTGCGGATCATCTTCTTCCGGGCCGTCGGGGAGAGCGCGAGGCCATTGGAATCGGCCCATTCCCATGCGGCCCTCCTGGTCTCCTCGATGCCCGGATTGCATCCGGTGCTCTGGAACGGCATATGAAACTCTGGCAGCGCAATCTGGCTCATTGGTGCCCCTCGTCGAGACGATGCGGATGAACGATACGAACGGGGATCTGATCGAATTCACGCGTCGGCGCCAGTACACACAAGGGGACGCGCCGCCCGTTTCCGCCCGGCGTCGGCCGAAGGGTCACCGTGCGAGGTATGACGGTCATCCCTGGTCACTCTCCTCCGCCGGGCATCGGGGCATCGGGGCCGGGCTCGGGGCCCGCGGTGGCAATCGCCCTTGGCTCAGGACGGCGGCATCACCATGCGTGACCCCCAGTCAACCGCCCGTGGGCGAAGGGGGGAAGGTGCTTGTGACCGAAATTGTGTGATCGTCAGGAACGAGTGAACATCCCTGAGTAGTTGGTGACCTCTCGGGACGATCACCGTGTCGATCGCTGGCGGCCGCCACGGACTGGCCGGTTCGCGTCAGGCGGTCCGCGTCCGGTGGTCCGTGTCCGGCCGGTCTGTTCGCCTCGGGCGCGCTCAAGATGCCGCATCAGCCGCTCGAAGTCCCTCGAAGCTCGGCGAAACGTCCGATGCGCGGCGATTCATGCGGGGTCCGCGTCCTTCTCGAGGATGAGGGCGATGGCGCCGAGCCCGGGCTGCTGCTGGGCGGCGAAGGCGTCGCTGAAGTAGTAGCCGGGCCCGTCCACGGTGCCGACGACGGTGAACTGCTCATGGTCCTGGGTGATGTTGACGGTCAGTTCGCTGCCGACGGCCGCGTCCGGCGCGCGGTCCACGACGACCTCGTCGGCGCCCTTCGGGGCCCGGCCGTCGACGAGCTCGTACGGTCCATCCGGGCGCCGGCCCCAGCCGTGGCCGGACTCCAGGGCGCCCTCGTCGGTGACGGGCTTGCCGTCGCGGATGGCCTGGGTGCAGAAGGAGCGGTCCACCACCGCGGCGGTCACGCCCGGGACCTCGGCGAGCCCGGACAACAGCGGCTCGGCCTCGGCCGTGCTCCACGGCATGCGGTCCTCGGGGCTGCCGTCGGCGTCGACGGCCTGCTGGTGCAGGGCCAGGGCGGCGGTGCTCTCGTAGCGGTGCTGGGCCCCACGGTCACGGGGCGCGGATATTTCCACCGGGCCGGACGTCGGCATCCGAACCTGCCCGCACAAGGCACATGGGTGGAGGAGGGCGTCACCGGGCCTCTGACAGATCCGCGGAGAGCTGCACGGCCCCGGTGCAGGCCAGTTTGTCTGCCACCTCGACGCACGCCTCGGCCCCCTTCGGGCTGGTCGCGGGCAGCATCGGGCTGCTTTTGCCGTGCGTCACCCTGTCCCGGCGCGAGGCGAGCAGCTCGTCCGCTCCAGACCGGATCGAGACCTCCAGGGCGCCGCCGCGCGCGTCCGTCTCCACCTCGGACCAGACGGTGGAGCAGGACGGGCTGAACCGGAGCCGTACGACGTAGGCCCCCTCGGTGACGGTGCTCTCAGTGCGGGCATCCCGGTCGCAGCGGGAGGAGCCCGGATACTGCCCCCGGCAGCTTTCCTTGCGGCAGGACGCCGCCTGCCGCTCCGGGCTGCCGCCCGACAGGGCCGGGGCGCCCACGATGAAGGCCACGGCGCCCAGCGCGGCGGAGACAGCCAGCACGACGGCCGTCCGCAGCCGTCGCCCCCGGGCAGCCGCAGCGAGGGGCAGCCGCGGCGCAGGGGGCTGGGGCGCCGCGCTCAGCGGTCTGGTCTCGGCCCGGCAGGCGTTCTCCCACAGCGCGACCAGCGGCGCCATCTCCGTGCCCCCGAGTCGCCCCAGCGCCTCGACAGCGGTACGCGGCGGGAGCTTGACGCCGTTGAGATAACGGTGCCATGAGGACTTGCTGTGGGCGGTGCGTGTGGCCAGCGCGGCCAGGCTCAGCCCGGTCTGCTGTTTGAGGTCGCGCAGCCGCTCCACCAGCAGCAGCCCGTCGGGGCCGAGCGAGTCGGGCAGATGCTGCGGGCGAGCCGTCGCTTGCTCCTTCATGCCGTTCCCAGTCCTTCCATCCGCCATCCGGTTCATCCCGGATCGCGTGATGTGTGCCCTGTGGTAAGGGCGGCCACACGCACGGCCGAAGTCATCGGGCGATCGGCTTGTAGTACAGAGAGAAGGCGCGGTCCGAGGGCGGGCCCTGGGTGAAGCCAAGGCATAGCCAGGGTCCGCCCCGGCGCAGCACAGCCAGGCCCTCCGGCTCGCGCGGGTAGAGCCCCCTCGCAGTCTGGTCCAGCACCTGTTGCACCACGCGGCCGGTACGCACGTCGATACGGAACAGGCGGACGTCGCCGGCCGAGCCGGCGGGGTTGCCGGCGCCGTATCCGTGGCCGAGCAGCTGGTAGGCGTACGGGCCGTACAGCGCCATGCCCTGGAGGGGGATCCCCAGTTCGGCGCCGGGCTGAGCGAAATCGGCGACCGGCCGGAAGTCCCCGGCCGCGAACTGTTTGAGCCCGTACACCCCGTAGCGCGGTGTGCCGCCCACCTTGTACCGCAGCAGCAGCCGGTTGTGCGCCGGGTCGAGGGCCACCTGGTTACTCGTGGAGCCGGGGAGCGGGCGATGCGTGGCAATTCTGCGGTCACCGCGGGTCAGCACCCGGCCCGCGGTGAAGGTGAAGCGGCAGATGCCACGGCCGTAGCCGGAGGCCGGCTTCGCGTCCCACTCCGTCCACAGAGCGCCCGCGCGGCGGGCTGTGTCCTCCACGCCGAGGCCGCTGCCGTGGCCGAAGCCCAGCAGGTACATGTGGCCGGTGAGCGTGCCGCCCATGGTGAGCCGGTTCAGGCACATGTCGCCGCGGGCCGCGCGCTCGGCACGGGTGTACGGGCGCGGCTCGCCCGGCAGCCGGACGCCGCCCCCCATGACCTGGAGCGCGTACATGTGGCCGTGCCGCTCGTCGAAGGCGAAGGACTGCAGCACCGTGGAGTGGTGCAGCCGTACACCCCGGAGCCACGGCTTGCCCGCCGACGCCAGGCCGGCCGGCTGAGCCTTCGGCCGGGCTTCTGCCCTGCCGACGGGCAATGTGGTGGCCAGTGCGACCGCGGCTCCGAGGCCGAGGACGGCTCTGCGGCCCGGACTGGATGGAGGGGAAAGGGACATGGTGTTCTCCTCGCTTGCTCGATGGCCTCGTGGAACGGGCCCGCCCGCCCCGGGAGCGGGACGGGCGGGCACAGTGACTCAGCACCAGGGGACGGCGCTCACGTTGCGGACGTAGCGGGCGGAGACGTAGCCCTTGTGGTGGGAGAGCTTGTACCAGCGGTGGTTGCCGCGGACGTTGCTCCCGTGCTTCTTGCAGGGGATGTGGACCGTGCCGCCGGGACGCAGCGAACCGATGACCCGGTAGCCCGTGCCCGGGCCGGAGCGGATCCTGAGCGGCATGTGGCGGGTTACCACGCGGCCCTGTACGTAGCCGGTGCGGGTAACGGGCCGGGTCGTGGAGTGGCTGGGCGCCCACAGCCGCGGTGGGTCCGTGCGTCGGTGGGGCATCTGCTGGTGAGACGCCGTGTGCCGCTGTTGCGCGGCGGCGGTGTCGGCGGAAACGACTGCAGCGGGCAACACCGCGATCGCCGCAATCGCGGCCACGAGGCTGCGCTGGATCGTGCGATTCATGGGCTCTCCTATGAGGGTGTCTTCAGGATCGGCTGAGCGAGACCCTGTGTCGCTCAGCGTTTCCTGGCCCTCGGACAAAGATTCCGTCCCACGCGTTTCCGGGAGAAAGTGGGACGTCCCACCGAGGGGATCAACCCCATTTCCGGCAGGCTGCGGATGAGGGCCCCGTCAGGGTGGGCGGTGACCAGCCGTTCGATCTCGTCTTGGCAGCGCTTTGAGGCGGGCCTTGCCGGCTGCCGGTTCGTCGGCGGGTTCGCGGATGAGTTCGGCGGTGCGCCGTTCGCCGGGAAGCGCGACGTGGCGGGCCTGTGCGGAGTTCACGGCGGCGTCCGCCAGGGCCTGCGCCACGGTCTGCTCGCTGACGCCGTGCCCGCCCAGGCAGTCGGCGATGCGGGTGGTTCCGGCGCGCCGGATCTCGCTCGCGGTGACGTTTCGGCCCAGCAGGATGAGCCCGGACTTCGTCGTGGGGTCCACGACGCGTTTCAAAGCGCCACCGGCAGCCCTCTCAGCGGCCGGCCGGGCCGGACGTTTTCGGGCGACGGACCACGAGGCACGAACAGGCCAACCAGCCCCAAGTGCTCTGATCAGGCAGAACATCACTCGGCAGCACGCCCGGGCACCATGCGACCTGATCGGTCACGGTCTCGTAATGCGTAGCTTTCACTCCTGGCGACGTGCACCGACCGCACACCACGTCTCGAGGTGACGTCGTGGGCGCCCGGTCACCCCGGAGGCCGCCGCATCCCAGCCCCCGGGAGCGAGGCGTCCCTGGGACATCCTCGGGACTTCTCAGGGACTTTCACCTCTGTCCGAGGAAGATTCCAGGGACTTTTCGCTACCTGGGCAGGGAAGGCCCTGACAGCGTTGAAAGGCAGGAACGCGCTGTTCAGGGCCCATCCTGTCAGCACTCGATGATGTTCACCGCGAGACCGCCACGGGCCGTCTCCTTGTACTTCACGCTCATGTCCGCGCCCGTCTCCTTCATGGTCTTGATGACCTTGTCCAGGGAGACCTTGTGGCTGCCGTCGCCGCGCAGGGCCATCTTCGCCGCGGTGACGGCCTTGACCGCGGCCATGCCGTTGCGTTCGATGCACGGGATCTGGACGAGACCGCCGACCGGGTCGCAGGTCAGGCCGAGGTTGTGTTCCATGCCGATCTCGGCGGCGTTCTCGACCTGCTCGGGGGTGCCGCCGAGGACCTCGGCGAGGGCGCCGGCGGCCATCGAGCAGGCGGAGCCGACCTCTCCCTGGCAGCCGACCTCGGCGCCGGAGATGGAGGCGTTCTCCTTGAAGAGCATGCCGATGGCTCCGGCGGCGAGGAGGAAGCGGACCACGCTGTCCTCCTTCTCCGCCTCGGTGGCACCGCCGGCCGCGAAGTTCATGTAGTAGTGCAGCACGGCCGGGATGATGCCCGCGGCGCCGTTGGTGGGGGCGGTGACGACCCGACCGCCCGCCGCGTTCTCCTCGTTGACCGCCATCGCGTAGAGGGTGATCCACTCCATCGCGTGGGTCTGCGGGTCGCCCTCGGCGCGCAGCTGGCGGGCGCTGTTCGCGGCGCGGCGGCGGACCTTGAGGCCACCGGGCAGGATGCCCTCGCGGGACATGCCGCGCGAGACGCAGGCCTGCATGACGCGCCAGATGTCCAGCAGACCCGAGCGGATCTCGTCCTCGGTGCGCCAGGCGCGCTCGTTCTCCAGCATCAGCGAGGAGATCGACAGTCCGGTGTCCTTCGCGAGCCGCAGCAGTTCGTCGCCGGTGCGGAAGGGGTGCTTGAGGACGGTGTCGTCGAGAACGATCCGGTCCTCGCCCACCGCGTCCTCGTCCACGACGAAGCCGCCGCCGACGGAGTAGTACGTCTTCTCCAGGAGGGGGGCGCCCTCGTGGTCGTACGCGAAGATCGTCATGCCGTTGGCGTGGTACGGAAGGGCCTTGCGGCGGTGCAGGACCAGCTGCTCGTCGGCGTCGAAGTCGATCTCGTGCATGCCGAGCAGATTGATCCGGCCGGTGGTACGTATGCGCTCCACCCGGTCGTCGGCGGACTCCACGTCGACCGTACGGGGCGACTCGCCCTCCAGACCGAGCAGGACCGCCTTGGGGGTGCCGTGGCCGTGACCGGTCGCGCCGAGGGAGCCGTACAGCTCCGCGCGTATGGAGACGGTGTGGGCGATCAGGCCCTCGTTCTTCAGCCGTCGCGCGAACATGCGGGCGGCGCGCATCGGGCCGACCGTATGGGAGCTGGACGGGCCGATGCCGATCGAGAACAGGTCGAAGACCGAGATGGCCACGGGTGACTCCTAAGGGTTGGTAGACGCCGTTGTCTGCCGGGTGGTGCGGTACGGACCGGTCGGCCCGAAGAACAGCGGGACAAGGGATGGGGCACCGCGCTCACTGCCCAGTGTGCGTGGTGCCCCGCCCGAAAGGTGACGAAGTGTGTCCGGTATTACTCCCGGGACGCCCCTCGTTCCGGACTGCTAGAGGCCGGGGTACAGCGGGAACTTCTCGGCCAGCGCGACGACGCGGGCCTTCAGGGCGTCCGCGTCGTAGGACGGCTTGAGGGCCGACGCGATGATGTCCGCGACCTCCGTGAAGTCCTCGGCCTGGAAACCGCGGGTGGCCAGGGCCGGCGTACCGATCCGCAGACCCGAGGTGACCATCGGCGGCCGCGGGTCGTTCGGGATGGCGTTCCGGTTGACCGTGATGCCCAGCTCGTGCAGCCGGTCCTCGGCCTGCTGGCCGTCCAGCTCGGAGTTGCGCAGGTCGACGAGGACCAGGTGGACGTCCGTACCGCCGGACAGCACGGAGACACCGACCTCGGTGACGTCCGGCTGGACCAGGCGCTCGGCGAGGATGCGGGCGCCGTCCAGGGTGCGCTGCTGGCGCTCCTTGAACTCCTCGCTCGCCGCGATCTTGAACGAGACCGCCTTGGCCGCGATCACGTGCTCCAGAGGACCACCCTGCTGGCCCGGGAAGACCGCCGAGTTGATCTTCTTCGCCAGCTCCTGGGTCGACAGGATGACGCCACCGCGCGGACCGCCGAGGGTCTTGTGCGTGGTGGTCGTGACGACATGGGCGTGCGGCACCGGGTTGGGGTGCAGACCCGCGGCCACCAGGCCCGCGAAGTGCGCCATGTCGACCATCAGGTACGCGCCGACCTCGTCCGCGATGCGGCGGAAGGCGGCGAAGTCCAGCTGACGGGGGTACGCGGACCAGCCGGCGACGATCAGCTTCGGCTTGGACTCCTTGGCCAGGCGCTCCACCTCGGCCATGTCCACGACGCCGGTCTCGTCGACGTGGTACGGGACCACGTTGTAGAGCTTGCCGGAGAAGTTGATCTTCATACCGTGGGTCAGGTGGCCGCCGTGGGCCAGGTTCAGGCCCATGATCGTGTCGCCGGGCTTCAGCAGCGCGAACATCGCGGCGGCGTTGGCCTGCGCACCGGAGTGCGGCTGGACGTTCGCGGCCTCGGCGCCGAACAGCGCCTTGATGCGGTCGATGGCGATCTGCTCGACGACGTCGACGTGCTCACAGCCGCCGTAGTAGCGGCGGCCGGGGTAGCCCTCGGCGTACTTGTTGGTGAGGACGGAGCCCTGGGCCTCCATGACCGAGACCGGAGCGAAGTTCTCCGAGGCGATCATTTCGAGGGTGGACTGCTGGCGGTGGAGCTCGGCGTCGACAGCGGCGGCGACGTCCGGGTCCAGCTCGTGGAGGGAGGAGTTGAGAAGCGACATCAGATGGTCCCTTGGGTCTCAGTTGCCGGAGAACTCGGTGTACTCGTCGGCGGAGAGCAGGTCCTTCGGCTCCTCCGCCATGCGTACCTTGAACAGCCAGCCGCCCTCGAAGGGCGCGGAGTTCACCAGCGACGGGTCGTCCACGACGTCCTGGTTCGCGGCGGTGACCTCACCGGTCACCGGCGAGTACAGGTCGCTCACGGACTTGGTCGACTCCAGCTCGCCGCAGGTCTCGCCCGCGGTCACCGTGTCACCGACCTCGGGGAGCTGGGCGTAGACGACATCGCCGAGCGCGTTGGCGGCGAATTCGGTGATACCGATCGTGGCGACACCGTCCTCGACGGCCGACAGCCACTCGTGCTCCTTGCTGTAACGCAGCTGCTGGGGGTTGCTCATGACCTGAATTCTCCTGTACGCGGGGGAGTGCTGATGAACGGTGGTCTTACGGTGTGAGACGGGACTACGTCACTTCCGAGGTGCGCGGACGTCACTTCTGACGCTTGTAGAACGGCAGCGCGACGACCTCGTAGGGCTCATGGCTGCCCCGGATGTCCACTCCGACGCCCGCGGTACCGGGCGTGGCGTGCGCGGCATCCACGTACGCCATGGCGATCGGCTTGCCCAGGGTGGGCGACGGGGCGCCCGAGGTGACCTCGCCGACGACCTCGCCCCCGGCGACCACGGAAAAGCCGGCGCGCGGCACGCGGCGGCCCTCGGCGACCAGGCCGACCAGCTTGCGGGGCGGGGCGGTCTCGGCGCGCTCGGCGGCGGCCTCCAGGGCCTCGCGGCCGACGAAGTCGCCCTCCTTCTCGAACTTCACGACCCGGCCGAGACCGGCGTCGAACGGGGTCAGCCCGGTGGTCAGCTCGTGCCCGTAGAGCGGCATGCCCGCCTCCAGGCGCAGCGTGTCGCGGCAGGAGAGCCCGCACGGGATCAGGCCGCGAGAGGCGCCCGCCTCGGTGAGGGCCTTCCACAGCTGCTCGGCGTGCTCGGGGGCGACGAACAGCTCGAAGCCGTCCTCGCCGGTGTAGCCGGTACGGGCGATCAGCGCGGGGACACCGGCGACGGTGCCGGGCAGACCGGCGTAGTACTTCAGGCCGTCCAGGTCGGCGTCGGTGACGGCGGCCAGGATGGCGGGGGACTCGGGGCCCTGGACGGCGAGCAGCGCGTACGCGTCGCGGTCGTCGCGCACCTCGGTGTCGAAACCGCCGGCCCGCGCGGTCAGCGCGTCCAGCACGATCTGGGCGTTGCCGGCGTTGGCGACCACCATGTACTCGGTCTCGCCCAGCCGGTAGACGATCAAGTCGTCCAGGATGCCGCCGTCCTCGGCGCAGATCATCGTGTAGCGGGCGCGGCCCACGGAGACGGTGGCGATGTTGCCGACCAGCGCGAAGTTCAGGAAGGCCGCGGCCTCGGGGCCGGCGACGGTGATCTCGCCCATGTGCGACAGGTCGAAGAGACCGGCCCTGGTGCGGACCGCGTTGTGCTCGTCGCGCTCGCTGCCGTACCGCAGGGGCATGTCCCAGCCAGCGAAGTCGGTCATGGTCGCGCCCAGCGAACGGTGCAGGGCATCGAGGGCGGTGAGACGGGGGGCGGTGCTCATGGATGTGGCTCCCAGGGCATGACGACAGGACGATCCCTCCCCATCTGTCATCGGAACCTGAGAGGTTCGCCGAGAGCCCCATGAGGGGTTCGGCTTGCACCTTGGGTGGAGCCGCGGAGCGGCCCGCTTTTCAGATCTGCCTCATCCACGCGGTACGGGGCCTGAGAGATTCAAGGGAGGAACTTGCTCCTTCGGCGCCCGGCACATGCAGTGACCGGAGCTCTCCCGCGCGGATTCAAGCGGCCTTTATGCAGTTGGCCCGGTCATCATTGCACGCGTCGCGCTGGAGTGGATCCCCGGTCCCTCGCGGGAATCAACGGCGTGGACGGTTGTGCCGCATTACCTTTTCTTTACACTTCAGAGGCATGCGTGGGGTGACCCGACAGGGGGAGGGGCGATGACGTTGCAGCGATACGCGACGACCGCGGGGGTCGCGCACGGAGCGATGCCCGCACAGCCGGGGGCGGCACCTGTCGCGGAAGCGCGTGGCCCGCACGCGCCCGTCGTAAGGGACCTGCGGGAGCGGGGCGGGCGCGGCCCGCACAGCCTGCACTTCTCGGCGGGCGACGTGGTGGTGGTGTCCGGGCTGCCCGGCAGCGGCAAATCCACCCTCATCCGGCGGACGGTGACGACGGCCCACGCCATCGACTCCCAGGACACCCGGGACCGCTGGGCGGGGCTCGTGCCCGCGTTATTCCCGTACGCCCTCTACCGCCCCCTCGTCCGCGTCGCCCACTACTGGGGGCTGTGGCGGGTGCTGCGCTCCGGCGATTCCGTCGTCGTCCACGACTGCGGAACCCAGGCGTGGGTACGCGGCTGGCTGGCCCGTGCCGCCCGGCGCCGGGGCCGCGTCCTGCACCTCGTCCTGCTCGACGTCACACCGCAGACGGCGAGGAACGGCCAGCGGGAACGCGGCCGCGGCGTCTCCGGATACGCCTTCGCCCGGCACCGCAGGGCGGTGGGGAGGCTGTTGCGGGGCACCGAGACCGGCCTGCTGCCGCCCGGGTGCGCCTCGGCGGTGCTGCTGGACCGGGAGGCGGCCGGGCTGCTGGCCCGGATCGCGTTCGTGGACGTACAGGGCCCGGGAGCCGGACGTTAACCTTCTGCCGGAAGGCTCGGGGAAGAAGGGGAAGCAGTGGACATTCCGGCACAGGGTCAGTCCCATCCGCAGAGCGGATGGCCCGCCAATGAGCTCGAAGAGGTGCTGATGGCCTCGGTGGGCAGCCCGGAGGCGGGCGGACGGCTCGTCGAGGTGCTCGGGCGCAGCCAGGTCTGGGTGCCCCTGCCCGCCGGCGGCGGACCCGACTCCGCCGACCTGGACCTGCCGACGCTGGAGATCGAGGGTGCCGCGTACGTCCCCGTGTTCAGCTCCGAACAGCAGTTCCTCAGTTGTGTCGGTACCGCCATGTCCTTCGCCGTCGCGCCCGCCCGCGATCTCGCCCGCGGACTGCCCCCGCAGCTCGGCATCGCGGTGAACCCGGGCGGCGCCGTCGGGATGCCGGTGCCACCGCTCGCGGTGGCCGAGCTCTGCCGCGCCGGACGCACCCCGCTGGACGGACCGGCCAGCGGCGGCCGGGTCCGGCTGTACGAGCCGGACTGGAAGGAGGAGCCCGTCGACTTCCTCGCCGCGGCGGCCGGTGAATTCGAGGAGAGCGGTGTCGTACTCACCGCGCGCCGGACACTGGCCAGCATCGAGGGGGGCGAGCCCGTCCTCTTCATAGGCGTGGAGTTCTCCACCTGGGAGGGCGCCGGGCGCAACGCCCCCATGGACGCCCTCGGCCGTGCGCTCGGCCGCGTCGAGGTGCCCTGGCCGGTCAATCTGGTCCTGCTCGATGTGGCGCAGGACCCGGTCGGGGACTGGATGCGGGAGAAGGTCCGGCCGTTCTACCGGCGCGAGACCCAGTAGCACGCCGACGGCTCCGGAGCCGATTGCCACGTCGGCCCATGGCGTCAAGTCGGTGTCAGGACCGGCGCATAAGCTGGTTTGATGGCTGGTGCCACGGCATCATGCCGCACCCGTGTGCCCCGGGAGCGGCGGGCCGACACAGTGGCACAGTGGATCGAAGAGGGGCGGGACCAGGTGAGTGCGTCAGGCACCGCGGCGGCCGGGCAGGTCGAGCACATGCTGCGCCAAGTGACGCCCGGGCGCTACGACGCGTACGAGGCACTGCTGCAGGCCCTCGCGAACGACCGGATCTGGATGCTCCTCTGGCACGGTCAGGCGGGCTCGCCCGACGCCCAGTACGGGAACATGGAGGTCGACGGCCTCGGCTACGCCCCCTGTGTGACCTCCGCCCAGGAGCTCTCCGCCAGCGGCTGGAACCGGGCCCATGAGCTCGTCGCCGGTCGCGACATCGCCCGCGCCCTCTTCCCCGACCGCTGGGGCATCTGGCTCAACCCGCACGCCCCGGGCGGCGGTGTCGGCATCCCCTGGCTGGACCTGCGTCGGATCGCCACCGGCCTCGACCGGATGCCCGCGGGCCCGCTCCGGCTCACCGAGCCGGCCATCGAGATCCCGCAGTTCTACGCCCTGCTCACGCAGAACGCCCACCACACCCCCGCGATCCGCTCGCTGCGCCGCGCCTGGGTACAGCCCGCGCTCGGGGTCCCGTATCTCGCCATCGGCCTCGATCTCTACGACACGAGCCAGCCCTCGGTCGATGCCGTGCGCGCGATGATGCAGCAGTCGATCGGCGCGGTCCCGGACGGGCTGCCCGTCTCCACGGTCGCGATGTCCGACGAGTACGACCCGGTCGCGATGTGGCTGCGCGCCAACACCCGCCCGTTCTACGACCGCGAGGCGCACGCCCCGGCGGCCCCGGCGGCCGGCTACGGCTACCCGCCGCCGCAGGGCGCGTACTGAGCCTGCCGGCGGTCGTGTTCGTACCGGCGCACCCCGGCGTACCCGGGACGGCAGGTGTACGTGCCGGGTGTGCCGGGAATGCATGCGTATGGCCCTGATTGCCGGAACGAACGTACGTATCCGGCATCAACTCCCCGAATCCCGGCCCGCGTTCCCCTTCCGCATGTCTCCGCGCTCCCGTGCGCACCTCGCGGAACCCTCCGCGTGGCTTCCCGCACCCCATGTCCGAGATCTCCGTGCTGGGGGCGTCTGGTGGTGAAAGCGACGTGAATCTACGCACGTGCCCCCTTCCGCCTCAACTGACCTGTGTTCGGCGGGCGTTCACATCCGTCCGGATAACGGAACACCCCTGACCGCATCACGGTTAGGCATCCATTCGCCTGACGGTATGGCTACCGCGCGCAACAGCAATGAAGACTCCCGCAGCAAGGGCGTCCTGCCGCCTCTGTGTACGACTGACTGATCCGTGCCGCCACAGCGGCCAGTTCGGCCCGGCCACCGCCGGTTGAGAGGGGTCCTTGCCACGATGACGGCACCACTGCATGAGCCGACCACGGAAGCGGACCCGATCGCGACCAGTGGTCCCGCAGCCGACTCCGGGGTGAAGAAGGTCGAGGGACGGTCTCTCAAGCAGATCGCCTGGAACCGCCTGAAGCAGGACAAGGTCGCGCTGACGGGTGGCATCGTTGTCCTCGTCCTGATCGTGGTGGCGATCTTCGCCCCCCTCATCGTGGGCCTGCTGGGGCACCCGCCGAACGACTTCCACCAGGACAAGCTCGACCCGCTGACCAATCTCCCCACCGGTTCCCTCGGCGGCGTGAGCGGCGACTTCCTCTTCGGCGTCGAGCCCAACAAGGGGCGCGACGTCTTCAGCCGGATCGTCTACGGCGCCCGGATCTCGCTGCTCGTGGCCTTCCTCGCGGCCCTGGTCGCGGTGGCGCTCGGCACGCTCTTCGGGATCATCGCCGGCTACTTCGGCGGCTGGGTCGACGCGGTGATCAGCCGGGTCATGGACGTGCTGCTGTCCTTCCCGCAGCTCCTGTTCATCATCTCCCTCGTCTCCGTCCTCCCCGACGATCTGCTCGGCCTCACCGGCAGCGGGGTGCGCATCGCCGTACTCGTCGCCGTCATCGGATTCTTCGGCTGGCCGTACGTGGGACGCATCGTCCGGGGCCAGACGCTCTCGCTGCGCGAGCGCGAGTACGTGGAGGCGGCGCGCAGCCTCGGCGGGGGGCGCGGGCACATCCTCTTCCGTGAGTTGCTGCCGAACCTGGTGGCGCCGATCACCGTCTACGCGACGCTCATGATCCCCACCAACATCCTCACCGAAGCGGCCCTCAGCTTCCTCGGCGCCGGTGTCCGGCCGCCCACGGCCTCCTGGGGCGGCATGCTGCGGGACGCCCTGGAGACGTACGAGCACGACCCGATGTTCATGGTCTTCCCGGGCGTGACGATCTTCATCACCGTACTGGCCTTCAACCTCTTCGGGGACGGGCTGCGCGACGCCCTGGATCCCAAGGGGACCCGATAGCCCACGACTTGCCCCTGCCGCACTGTCAGGTGGCTCTTCCCATGGTTCTCCGGCAAGCAATGGCCTGGGACCGCGATCTCGGAGGTTACGAGAAAATGTCCACAGTTACCTCGAAACGACGGCTCACCGCTGGTGCGGCTCTCGTGGTCGCGGCGCTGATGACCACCTCGGCGTGCGGCGGCGGCGGCGATGACGGCGGCAGCGGCGGCGGCAGCAAGGCGAAGGGCGCCGGCTTCAACGCGGCGTTCAACAAGGTCGCCAACCCGTCCACCAAAACGGGTGGAACCCTGAAGATGGTCGGCAAGCAGGACCTCGACTCCGCCGACCCCCAGCGTGCCTACTACGGCATGGCCTGGGACTTCATGCGCTTCTACACCCGCCAGCTGGTCACGTACGACGCCAAGCCCGGCGCCGCCTCCACCAAGCTGGTCGGCGACCTCGCCACCGGCCCCGGTGTGATCTCGGACGGCGGCAAGACGTACACGTACAAGCTGCGGGACGGCCTCACTTGGGAGGACGGCTCCAAGCTGACCTCCAAGGACGTCAAGTACGGCATCGAGCGCATCTGGGCGACGGACACCATCACCGGTGGCCCGCAGTACCTGATGCAGACGCTGGACCCCAAGCACGAGTACAAGGGCCCGTACAAGGACACGTCCGCGGACAAGCTCGGTCTGAAGGCGATCGAGACGCCCGACGACAACACCATCATCTTCAAGCTGCCCAAGCCCAACGGTGACTTCGAGCAGTTCCTCGCCATGCCGTCCGGCTCGCCCGTGAAGGCGTCGGAGGACACCAAGGCGAAGTACACCCAGCGGCCGTTCTCCTCGGGCCCGTACAAGTTCGAGACGTACAAGCCGGGCAAGAGCATCGTGCTCGTCCGCAACGACAAGTGGCAGAAGTCCTCGGACCCGGTCCGTGCCGCGCTCCCGGACAAGGTCACGGTGACGATCTCCGCCAACCTGGAGGAGAACGACAAGAAGCTGATGGAGGGCGACTACGACGTCGACCTCAACGGCACCGGCATGACCCAGTCCGGCCGTGTGACCGCCGTCCAGGACCACAAGGACAGCGTCGACAACATGCAGACGTCCTTCGTCCGCTACGTCGCGCTCGTCCACACGGCGAAGCCGCTGGACAACGTCCACTGCCGCAAGGCCGTCTTCTACGCCACGGACTTCGCGGCCCTGCAGCAGACCCGCGGTGGCGAGATCGCCGGTGGCGCGATCGCCAACAGCACCCTGCCGGCCTCCATCAAGGGCCACAGCGACTACGACCCGTACGGTGTCCTCGCCCGCAAGGGCAAGCCGGACGCCGCCAAGGCCAAGGAAGAGCTGAAGGCCTGCGGCAAGCCGGGCGGCTTCTCCACCAAGCTCAGCGCCCGTAACAACAACCCGGGCGAGGTCGACACCGCCGAGGCGCTCCAGGAGCAGCTCGGCAAGGTCGGCATCAAGATCGAGGTCGACCCGATCGACGGCGCCGAGGCCTCCAGCATCACCGGTTCGCCGTCCGTCGTGAAGAAGCGCGGCTACGGCATGACGATGAGCGGCTGGGGTCCGGACTTCCCGTCCGGCCAGGGCTTCGGCCAGCCGCTGTGGGACAGCCGGTTCCTGTCCGAGACCGGTAACTACAACGAGTCGCAGCTCAAGGACCCGCAGATCGACAAGATCTTCGACGACGCGATCGCGGAGACCGACCCGGTCAAGGCCGGCGAGATCTACAAGAGCCTCGACAAGCGGATCCTGGACCAGGCCGACTGGATGCCCTTCATCTACGAGAAGAACATCACCTGGCGCGGTAAGCGACTGACGAACGCCTACATGGCCGACGCGTACAACGGCCGTTACGACTACGTCTCGCTCGGCGTCGTCAAGTAATCGCTGTAGTCAACAGCATGTGCAGTCAACCCGGTTGACTGCTCCACCGCCGCCGAAACCCGCCAGTCCGAAGGGCAGGTGATGGCCCGGGGCGGTGGCCGGGAGCCCCCACAAGGGGTTCCCGGCCACCGGCGGGCCGCGCACAGTGCTTGCTTATCTCATCCGGCGCCTGTTCGCCGTAGTCATCATGGTGCTCGTCGTACTGCTCGCGACCTTCACCATCTTCTTCATGCTGCCCAAGTGGGCGGGTCAGGACGTCGCAGTCCTCTTCGCCGGCAAGGCTTCCGGTGCCGAGCAGCTCCAGGGCATCCGGATAAAACTGGGTCTCGACGACCCCCTCCTCGTCCAGTTCTGGGACTTCGTCAAGGGCATCCCGATGGGGCGCGACTACGCGAACGGTGACGACGTCACCCACTGCGCAGCACCCTGCTTCGGCTACTCCTTCCGCACTGAAGTGCCGGTCTGGACCACCCTCAAGGACGCCCTGCCCGTGACCGGCGCCCTTGCCGCAGGTGCCTGCGTCCTGTGGCTCATCGGCGGCGTCGCCACGGGTGTCGTGTCCGCGCTCAGGCGTGGCACCATCTGGGACCGTGCCGCGATGACCACCGCCCTCGCCGGCGTCTCCCTGCCGATCTTCTTCACCGGCATGGTCGCGATGGGCCTGTTCGTGCACAACTTCGGCTGGGTGCACATCGCCGACAACCTCTCCACGGACGACGGCATCGGCACCTGGTTCCAGAGCCTGATCCTGCCGTGGATCGTGCTCGCCTTCCTGAACGCCGCGATGTACGCCCGGCTCACCAGAGCCACCATGCTCGACGTGCTCGGTGAGGACTACATCCGCACCGCCCGCTCCAAGGGCCTTGGCGAGGGGACCGTCATCACCCGGCACGCCCTGCGCTCCGCGATGACGCCGATCCTCACCGTCTTCGGCCTGGACATCGGCGTGCTCCTCGGCGGCGCCGTCCTCACCGAGTCCACCTTCAACCTGCCCGGGCTCGGGCTCGCGGCCGTCCAGGCCATCAGCAACAAGGACCTGCCCGTGATCCTCGGCGTCACACTGTTCGCGGCTCTCGCGATCGCCGTCGCCAACCTCGTCGTCGACATTCTGTACGCCGTCATCGACCCGCGAGTGAGGCTGGGATGACCGAACTGCACAAGAGCGGTGCCGCACTGGGCGAACCCGCCCCGGCCGGCTCGCCCGCTCCCACCGCCTTCCTCGACGTGCGCGACCTGAAGGTGCACTTTCCGACCGACGACGGCCTGGTCAAGTCCGTCGACGGGCTCAGTTTCACGTTGGAGAAGGGCAAGACCCTCGGTATCGTCGGCGAGTCCGGCTCCGGCAAGTCCGTCACGTCGCTGGGCATCATGGGCCTGCACACCGCGGGCCAGTACGGAAAGCGCAAGGCACAGCTCTCCGGCGAGATCTGGCTGGACGGCAAGGAACTGCTGTCCGCGGACCCCGACGAGGTGCGCAAGCTGCGCGGCCGCGACATGGCCATGATCTTCCAGGACCCGCTGTCCGCGCTGCACCCGTACTACACGATCGGCAAGCAGATCGTGGAGGCGTACCGGGTCCATCACGACGTGGACAAGAAGACCGCGCGCAAGCGGGCGATCGAGATGCTCGACCGGGTCGGCATCCCGCAGCCCGACAAGCGCGTCGACAGTTACCCGCACGAGTTCTCCGGCGGGATGCGCCAACGCGCGATGATCGCCATGTCGCTGGTCAACAACCCCGAGCTGCTCATCGCAGACGAGCCGACGACCGCGCTGGACGTCACCGTCCAGGCGCAGATCCTCGACCTGATCCGGGATCTGCAGAAGGAGTTCGGCTCCGCGGTCATCGTCATCACCCACGACCTGGGGGTCGTGGCGGAGCTCGCCGACGACATCCTGGTGATGTACGGCGGGCGCTGCATCGAGCGCGGACCGGCCGAGCAGGTGTTCTACGAGCCCCGGCACCCCTACACCTGGGGTCTGCTGGGTTCGATGCCGCGTCTCGACCGCGACCAGACCGACCGGCTCATCCCGGTCAAGGGTTCGCCGCCGTCGCTCATCAACATCCCGTCGGGCTGTGCCTTCAACCCGCGTTGCCCGTACGCGGATGTGCCCAAGGACGACGTCACCCGCACCGTACGGCCCGAGCTGCAGGAGGTCGGCAGCCGGCACTGGGCGGCCTGCCACATGTCGCAGGAGCAGCGGGAGCGTATCTGGACCGAAGAGATTGCGCCCAAGCTGTGAGCGAGGACAAGGCCGTGACGAGCGAGGACAAGGGCGTGGACGTTCCGGCGCAGAGGCCTGCCGGGGGCGGCGGGACGGTCAAGGGCGCCGCCTCACGCGAGGTGCTGCTCAAGGTGACCGGGCTGCAGAAGCACTTCCCCCTCAAGAAGGGGCTGCTGCAGCGCAGCGCCGGTGCCGTGAAGGCCGTAGACGGGATCGACTTCGAGGTGCACTCGGGCGAGACCCTGGGCGTCGTCGGGGAGTCCGGCTGCGGAAAGTCGACGATGGGCCGGCTGGTCACCCGGCTGCTCGAACCCACCGCGGGGAAGATCGAGTTCGAGGGCCAGGACATCACGCACCTCGGCGTCGGCGCCATGCGCCCGATGCGCCGGGACATGCAGATGATCTTCCAGGACCCGTTCTCCTCGCTGAACCCCCGGCACACGATCGGCACGATCGTGTCGGCCCCCTTCAAGCTGCAGGGCGTCACGCCCGAGGGCGGCGTCAAGAAGGAGGTGCAGCGGCTGCTGGAGGTCGTGGGTCTCAACCCCGAGCACTACAACCGCTATCCGCACGAGTTCTCCGGCGGTCAGCGTCAGCGCATCGGGATCGCCCGCGCGCTCGCGCTCAACCCCAAGCTGGTCGTGGCGGACGAGCCGGTGTCGGCACTGGACGTCTCCATCCAGGCGCAGGTGGTGAACCTGCTCGACGATCTCCAGGCCGAGCTGGGTCTGACATACGTGATCATCGCCCATGACCTCTCGGTCGTCCGGCACGTCTCGGACCGGATCGCGGTGATGTACCTCGGCAAGATCGTGGAGCTGGCCGACCGCGAGTCGCTCTACAAGGCTCCGATGCACCCGTACACCAAGGCGCTGCTCTCGGCGGTCCCGATCCCGGACCCGAAGCGCCGCTCGGCCAAGAGTGAGCGCATCCTGCTGAAGGGCGACGTGCCGTCGCCGATCTCGCCGCCCAGCGGCTGCCGCTTCCACACCCGGTGCTGGAAGGCGACGCAGGTCTGCAAGACGCAGGAGCCGCCGCTGGTCGCGCTGAAGACCGGGCACCAGGTGGCCTGCCACCATCCGGAGAACGCGCCGGACCAGGTACCCGGCGAGACGGTGACGGCGGCCGCGCGCGAGGCGATCGAGGTCGTCGCGGTGGGGAAGCCGGAGTCCGGTGCCGTACGGAAGCCGGCGGCCGACGAGAACGCGGCGGAGGAGAACGCGGCGGAGGGCAACGCGGCCGACGAGAACGCGGCGGAGGAGAACGCGGCGGAGGAGAGCCGGGCCCAGGGCAACGCGGCCGGCGAGAACGCGGCCGGCGACGGCGCCGCATCGCCCGAAACGCCGGAGGACAGCCCGAAGGAGTAGTACCGGCACAATTGCCCGGTGCTCAACGAACTGTTCACGTCCTCCGTCCAGCATGCGCTCGACATCGCCGGAATCTTCGTCTTCGCGATCTCCGGCGCACTGCTCGCCGTACGCAAGAACTTCGATGTCTTCGGCATCGCGGTACTCGCCGAGGTGACCGCGCTGGGCGGGGGGCTGTTCCGTGACATCGTCATCGGGGCGGTCCCGCCTGCGGCTTTCACGGATCTCGGCTACTTCACCACCCCGCTCTTCGCCGCCTTCCTGGTGTTCTTCCTGCACCCGCAGGTCGAACGGATCCAGGTGGGCGTCAACGTCTTCGACGCGGCCGGCCTCGGGCTGTTCTGCGTCACGGGCACGGTCAAGGCGTACGGCTACGGCCTCGGCCTCACCGCGTCGGCGGCCCTGGGCCTGGCCACCGCGGTCGGCGGCGGTGTGCTGCGTGACGTCCTGGCCAACGAGGTGCCCTCGCTGCTGCGCTGGGACCGCGACCTGTACGCGGTGCCCGCGATCGTCGGCGCCACGGTGATCGTGCTGTGCATCCGCTTCGAGGTGCTCAACGGGTTCACCAGCGGTGCCGCGGTGATCACGGCCTTCGTGCTGCGGCTGCTCTCGATGCGCTACCACTGGCGTGCCCCGCGCGCCTACAACCGGCGGTCGGCGACGCCCGAGGAGGGGTCCGAGGCCACCTGACAAGTCCCGCGCCGACAGTTCTCCCGCCCGACTGGCCCCGCGCCCGACAGATCCCGCGCCGACGCCGAACGCCGAGATCTTTCGGCCATCAGAAAGCTACCGCTCAGTAATACAATCAGTGTACGGTGCATGGCATGGCACAGGCAGCAGAGCGGGTGGCGCGGACCGCGCAGGCAACCATCGGGGACAGCGAGTTCGACCGCGACACCGCCGTCATCCTTCGCGAGGAAGGCGTCTACGACGCGGAACTCTCCGCCGGATGGACGATCATCCGTGCGGTCAACGGTGGCTATTTGCTGGCCATGCTCGGCCGTGCGCTCGGCGAGGCCCTGCCGCATCCGGACCCCTTCTCGGTCTCCGCGCACTACCTCACCGCGTCCGTCCCGGGCCCCGCGGTGATCCGCACCCAGACGGTCCGCACCGGCCGCACCCTCTCCACCGGTCAGGCCTCCCTCTTCCAGTACGCGGAGGACGGCACCGAGGTCGAGCGCATCCGGGTCCTCGCCACCTACGGCGATCTGGACGCGCTGTCCGACGAGGTCCGCACATCGGCGAAGCCGCCGGCCATCCCGCCGCAGGCGCACTGCCTCGGCCCGGGCGACGGCCCGGCCCGGATTCCCGGCAGCTCCGCCATCACCGAGCGGCTCGACATCCAGCTCGACCCGGCGACGGTCGGCTGGGCCGTCGGCGCACCCTCCGGTAAGGGCGAGATGCGCGGCTGGTTCGGTCTCGCGGACGGCCGCGACGCCGATCCGCTCTCGCTGCTGCTCACCGTCGACGCGCTGCCGCCCACCTCGTTCGAACTGGGCCTCAAGGGCTGGACGCCGACCATCGAGCTCACCACCCACATCCGCTGCCGCCCCGCCCCCGGCCCCCTGCGCGTCTCCATCACCACCCGCAACCTCGCGGGCGGCTTCCTGGAGGAGGACGCGGACGTCTGGGACAGCGCGGACCGGCTGGTGGCCCAGTCCCGCCAGCTGGCACGCGCACCGCGCTCCTGACGGCCGGCGGCGGGGAAGGGGCAGTGGCCGGGAAAAGCTGGTGAGGTGAAATCCGACCGGCTGTTCTCGATCCTCCTGCTGCTCCAGACCCGCGGCCTGGTGCCGGCCACCGAGCTCGCCGAGCGCCTCGAAGTCTCCGTACGCACCATCTACCGGGACATCGAGGCGCTCTCCGCCTCCGGCGTCCCGGTCTACGCCGAACGCGGGCGGCACGGCGGCATCGTGCTGCTGCCCGGGTTCCGTACCGATGTCACCGGGCTCACCGCCGACGAGGCGCGCGCCCTCTTCGTCCTCGCCGCCGAGGGTGCCCACGCCGCGCTCGGCCTCGACGAGGCGCTCGGCTCCGCGCTGCGCAAGGTGATGGCCGCCCTGCCCGCACCCCACCGGCCCGTCGCCTGCACGCCGGGGCGCTGACGGGGGAGCCGTGCCCGGAGGAGAGCGGGGAGTGGCTGCGGGCCGAGCTGACCGTCGACTCGGTCGAGTGGGCCCGCTCCCTGCTCTCCTTCGGCCCGAACGTGGAAGTGCTCTCGCCGCCCGAGGCGCGGGACGTCCTCGCCCGCCGCGCGGCGGCGGTAGTGGCGCTGTACGGACAGGCGGGCACACCGTGATCCGTACGAGGGGCCCTAAGGGGTATCGGCTCCGCCCGCGTCGTCCAGCCAGTGCCGCCTGCCGAGGGTGACCAGTCTCAGCCGGCGGCGGGCCACCCCGGCCACCTCCCGCTCGCCCTCCGGCCCCGCGTCCAGCAGCGCCGACGCGGTGATCACCATGTGGTCGACGTAGAGGCCGCCGAGCATCAGCAGGTCCTCCTCGCTCCAGCCCCGGGACTCCGGCTCCTCGGCGAGCGCGGCCGCCACCTCCTCGGCGAACCGCCGCAGTTGGGCCGCTATGGCCCCGCGGACCGGGCCGACGCCGCCGTGCTGTTCACGGGCGATGAAACGGAAGTGGGCGGGCTGTTCGCCGACATGGCGCATGATCAGCTCGATGCTGCGGTCCAGGCGCTCCTCGCTGTCACCGGTCTCGGCGAGCGTCGCCCCGATCATCCCGTGCAGGCTGCCCAGCGCCTCCTCGACGAGCGCCACACCGAGCGCCGCGGTGTCGTCGAAGTGCCGGTAGAAGGCGGTGGGCGTGACGCCCGCGGCCCGCGTCACCTCGCGCAGCCCGAGGCTGCTGAGGCTCTGGTGCTCCAGGAGTCCGAGTGCGGCATCCAGCAGTGCCTGACGGGTTCTCAGCTTCTGGGTCTGGCGGACGCCGACGGTGTGACTCATGCCATTCAGTAAACAACTGTTCTCCGGGGCGGGGAAGTGGCGGACGGGTCTAGGCTGACAAGTCAGTGAACAGTCGTACTCTCAAGTGCTCGTGGAGAGCCTGCGGAAAGGCTGAACATGATCGTCCTCGTCGTCGCCCTGCTCCTGCTCGGGGTCGTGCTCGGAGCGGTGGTCCAGCTGCCGCTGCCGCTGTCCCTCGCGCTGGCCGCCGTGATCGGCTGCTGGCTGCTGATCTTCGCCGTACGGGAACGGGCCGGCGCGCAGCGCCGTTCGCGCTGACCGCCGTCCCGAGCACCGACCAGAAGGAGCCCGCACCATGACACTCACCGCATCGGTCCACCGCCCGGAAACGGATGACGGAACAACGGCCGCCGGGGCCGAAACCGGCCCTGTGGCCGGCCCCGAAGCCGGCCCCGATCCTGTGGCCGCCGCCACCACCGCGACCCGGCCGGGCAGCCGCAGCGCCCGGACCCGGGACGCCGACGGGCTGGCCGTCGCCTCGTTCGTGCTCGGGCTCGTCGGTCTGCTGGTGATGAACATCCTGCTCGGCCCGGCCGCGATCGTCATGGCGGTCATCGCCCTCGTCCGCTCCACTTCCCGCCGCGGCCGCGCCCTGCTCGGGCTTGCGCTCGGCGTCGCCGACCTCGTGGTCCTCGCCTTCCTCGTCACCGGAAACGGCGTCGTCGCCTGGAACTTCGGCGGCTGAACCGGGCGGAGCGGACCCCGCCGCCGCGGTGCGCGGGCCCCGGGACACCATGCGCCCGCCGTACGCCCCGCCTCGGGCTCGCGGAAACCGTGCCGTCCTCTGACCGCCCGGCAGGGCCGCCCGCATCCTGTTCGATTTCGATCATGGATGGCACAGTGGGCGTCCGTTCGGGGTGGGCTGCGGGGAGGGAGAGGGCGCGTGCTGGAGATAGCAGGGATCGGGGCGGCGGAGGAGCGGGTCTACCGCCACCTGGTGGAGGTACGAGGTGCGGGCGCGGACGAGATCGTCCAACGGCTCCACATCCGGGAACGCGAGGCGGCGTCGCTTCTGTCCTCCCTGCATGACAAAGGCCTGGTCGGGCGACTGCCGGGCGACGGCGGCATGCGGTACGTACCCGTCCCGCCGGACGTGGCGCTGCAGCCCCTGCTGGCGCGTGGCCAAGAGGCGCTGGAGTGGGCGCGGCGTGGCGTGGAACAGTTGGCCGAGGAGTACCGGGCGGGCGGCCGACGCCATGACGCCGGGCAACTGGTCGAGGTGATCACCGGGGCCGGCGCCATCCGTCAGCAGCTGCGCCAACTCGCCTACGGGGCCCGCAGCGACCTGCGATGGTTCTGCAAGGCCGATCCCGTGGCGCTGCGCGCCCAGGACAACGACGAGGAGTTCGAACTGCTCGCCCAGGGCATCCGCTACGAGGCGATCTACGAACGGGCCTGCCTGGAGCAGCCCGGCATGGTCGACAACGTCGCCCAGGGCATCCGCGCCGGTGAAACGGCCCGCGCCACCAGCACACTCCCCGTGCGCATGGTCATCGTCGACAGCTCTGTCGCCGTCTGCCCCCTGATGCCGAGCAGCACGACCGGCGCCCGCGGCGAGCCGACCGCCGCGATCATCCGCAGCAGCACTCTCCTGGACGCCCTCGTCGCCCTGTTCGACATCCAGTGGGCTGCGGGGACCCCGCTGCACGTCACGGAGGCGGGCGAGCTGGCCGACTTCGCCGGCGGCATGGGACCGGGCGGCAGTCTCGCCGACGACGAGCGCTACCTGCTCTCCCTGGTCGTCGCGGGCGTGGCGGACAAGGCGATCGCCACCCAACTGCGTGTCAGCCACCGCACGGTGCAGCGCCGGATCACCGCGCTGATGCAGCGGGCGGGCGCGAAGACGCGTACGCAGCTGGTGTGGCAGGCGGCGCGGCGCGACTGGCTGTCGTAGGACGCACGGAAGCCGCGACCGGGGCCGGTCG
>NZ_JBHVFF010000009.1:0-66766 GCF_042801895.1 Streptomyces sp. NPDC057543
AACCTCCCCATACGACAACGTCGGCCTTCAAGACCACAACCGGGTGTTGAAGGCCGACGTCACGCCGAGCCACGAATTCGCCAACAGCATCCCCGAAGGTGCGGGGCCGCAGTGCACGTGGGGCGGCTGTCGCCAGGTCCTGAAGCGGGTTCCGCCGGCGCCGTGTGCTCGGGCGGTGACCCGGCACGGGTCGGGGCAGCGTCCGGAGGTACTGCGGCGACGTACCGGCGTGGGTCCGGACGCCGTAGAAAATCAGCCCTCCTTCGAGCCGGTGCGCGTCGCAGGGCTGCGGCAGACTGATGCGCCCCTATGGAGAGGCGCACAGGTGTCTTTGGACCGACGGCCCATGAATCTTGAGGCGTACGTGGAGCGCACGGAGAGCGGCCCGTGCTTTGTCTGCGCGTTCCTCGCCGGGAACCCGAACTACCCGCACGAGACCGTATTCGAGGATGCCGACCACATCGCGTTCCTGGACAGGTGGCCCACCTTGCCGGGCAAGGTCCTCGTCGCGCCGAAGGTGCACGTCGAGCATGTGGTGCGTGACCTGAACGAAACGGCATACAGCCGACTCATGCTGTTCGTCCGGGAGATCGCCCTGGCCGTCGAGGCCGTCTGCGAGTCGGAGCGGACGTACCTCTACTCGCTCGGCAGTCAGCAGGGCAATGCGCACCTGCACTGGCACATCGCCGCCCTGCCGTCCGGCGTCCCCTCCTCCCAGCAGCAGTTCCACGCTCTGATGACGGAGAACGGGGTTCTGTCGCTGCCGCCGGCCCAAAGGGACGAGATGGCCGCACGACTGCGCGAGGCGGTCAGTGCCCGGGGTGTCCTCAAGGAGGGGTGACCGGGTTCCCGGGCAGGACGAGTGGTCCGGTTTCGGGGGCGGACGGCCGTCGACCCGGTTCCGTTGGTGTCGTGTACCCGTCGGTTCCCCCGTCAGAGCCCCGGCGGCGGCTGCGGGGCTCCCGGCAGCCTGATCGACGCCTCGGTGCCGTCTCCCTCCGCCGCCGGGCGCAGGGTCACTTCGCCGCCCGACTGCTGGACCGTGCGGGCGACGATCGACAGGCCCAGGCCCGAGCCGGGGAGCTGGCGGGCGGACGGGGAGCGCCAGAAGCGTTCGAAGACGTGGGGGAGTTCCTCGGCGGGGATGCCGGGACCGTGGTCCCGTACGGTCAGTTCCCCGTTCCGCAGCGCGACCTCGATGGTGCCGTGGGGCGGGCTGAACTTGACCGCGTTGTCCAGGACGTTGACCACGGCCCGTTCCAGCGCCGCCGGTTCGGCCCGTACGTACCAGGGGGTCAGGTCGGCCCTGATCGTCAGCTCGGGGCCGCGCAGGCGGGCGCGTTCCAGGGCCGTGTCCGCGATGTCGTGCAGGGCGACGACCTGGAGCGGGCCGGGGTTCGCCGCGTCGGGGCGGGCCAGTTCCTGGAGGTCGCCGATGAGCGAGGCCAGTTCGGTCATCTGCGCCTTGACCGAGTTCATCAGGGCCCTGCGGTCGTCCGGCGGGATGGCCCGGCCGGTGTCGTCGCTGCGGGCGAGGAGCTCGACGTTGGTGCGCAGCGATGTCAGCGGCGTCCGCAGTTCGTGGCCGGCGTCCGCGATCAGCTGGGCCTGGCGGTCGCGGGAGCTGGCGAGTGAGGCGGTCATCGAGTTGAACGACCGGGACAGCCGGGCGATCTCGTCCTCGCCCTCGACCGGGATGCGTACGGTGAGGTCCTCGGTACGGGCGACGTGCTCGACCGCCTCGGTGAGTTCGTCGACGGGACGCAGCCCCGTGCGCGCGACCCACAGTCCGGCCGCGCCGGCGCCGCCGACGCCGATGCCGGAGACGGCCAGGAGCACCCAGGCGAGCGTGGACAGCGGGTCGTTGATCTCGCTCATCGGGCGGGCGATGGAGACGGCGATGCTGCCTGTCGTCCCACCGGAAACGGGGAGCGCGTACGTGTAGACGCGCATCCGCTCTCCGTCGGCGTTCTTCGTCGAGTGCAGGGCGTCGCGCTGCGTCCCCTCGGCCACCGCGATGTCCGCGGGGCTCACCTGGAGTGCCGACGCCTTGGGGGCGATGCACACCGTGCCCTGGGAGTCGATGAGCTGAACGGTGTATCCGGTGAACGGCCGCGGCGGCAGCGGACTGGTGCCCTGGCAGTAGTTGTACAGGTTGCTCAGGTAGCTCTTGTCGACCTTGGAACTGTGCAGCGACGCGTCCATCTGCTGCTCCAGCTGCACCCGCGTCACGAACCAGCAGGCCGCCGCCACCGCCGCGACCGCGACCGCGACCGCCACCGCCACCAGCATCGCGAGCCGGGTCCGCAGGGGCAGGGCACGGAGCCGGTGCAGGGTGCCGGTCATCCGTCACCGCCGCCGGAGCGGAGCGCGTAACCGACCCCCCGCACCGTGTGCACGAGCCGCGGTTCGCCGCCCGCCTCCGTCTTGCGGCGCAGGTACATCACGTACACGTCCAGGGAGTTGGAGCTCGGCTCGAAGTCGAAGCCCCACACGGCCTTGAGGATCTGCTCGCGGGTCAGCACCTGCCGCGGGTGTGCCAGGAACATCTCCAGCAGGGTGAACTCGGTACGGGTCAGCTCGACCCGGCGGGTGCCCCGGGTGACCTCGCGGGTGGCCAGGTCCATCCGGAGATCGGCGAAGGCCAGCACATTGTCGTCGGGGACGCCGCCGCCCGCCGTGGCCGCGTACGAGCTGCGGCGCAGCAGGGCCCGGATGCGGGCGAAGAGCTCGTCCAGCTCGAAGGGCTTGACCAGGTAGTCGTCGGCGCCCGCGTCGAGACCGGTGACCCGGTCGCCGACGGTGTCGCGGGCGGTGAGCATCAGGATGGGGGTGGTGGTGCCCGCGGAGCGGAGCCGGCGGGCCGCCGTCAGGCCGTCCATCCGCGGCATCTGGATGTCGAGGACGATGAGGTCGGGCGCGTACGCGTCGGCTCTGGCGAGGGCGTCGAGACCGTCGACGGCGACCTCGGTGCCGTATCCCTCGAACGCGAGGCTGCGCTGCAGGGCCTCACGCACGGCGGGCTCGTCGTCGACGATCAGGATGCGCTGCGGATCGTCTTCGGCGGGGCTCATCGCTCGTTTTCCTCTTCTCGTTCCGTGCGGACCGGGCTGCTTTCAGCCTCGCACGGTCGCGGCACGTCGTCGCGCGGCCCGGCGTTTGCGGGCCGTGGCGGTACGGACCTCCGGGACACGTTCCGGAGCCCGTTCCATGAGGAGTTCCGAGACGAGGGCGAGAGGCAGGGCCAGGTCGGCCGGGCCGGCGGGGGTCTGTGCGGGGTGGTGCATGGCTGTCTCCTCAGGAGCTGTTGCCGGACCTCAGGGTGTCGAGGTCGGCCTTGACCGTATTGACCGGGATCGCGAAGCCGAGGCCCACGCTTCCCGCGCCGGAACTGCTGGAGTTGCCGGACGAACTCGCCGAGTACATCGCCGAGTTGATGCCGATGACCTCGCCGTTCATATTGATGAGCGCGCCACCGGAGTTGCCGGGGTTGAGCGAGGCGTCGGTCTGGATGGCCTTGTACGTGGTGGTGGAGTCACCGGTGTCGCCGTTGAACTGCTGACCGCCGAACTCGAACGGCCACTGTCCGCCGCCGCCCATTCCGCCCTGCCCGTTCCACCCCTGTCCCTGGCTGCCGCCGTCGTCCTTGGCGACCGTGACATCGCGGTTCAGGGCGGAGACGATGCCGCTGGTGACGGTGCCGGTCAGGCCCTCCGGTGAGCCGATCGCGACGACCTGGTCGCCGACCGCGACCGCCGAGGAGTTGCCCAGCGTGGCCGTCTTCAGCCCGCTCGCACCCTGGAGCTTGATGAGCGCGAGGTCCTTGTCGGCGTCGGTGCCGACGACCTTCGCGGTGTACGTCCTGCCGGTGCTGAGCGTCACCTTGACCGACGAGGCGCCGGAGATGACGTGGTTGTTCGTGACGATCTCGCCGTCGGAAGTGATGACCACGCCGGAGCCGGTGGACTCGCCCGCGGTCGAGGTCGCGTTGATCTCGACGATCATCGGCGAGACGGCCGCCGCGACACCGGCGACGGTGCCCTTGCTGCTCTGCGAGACGGTGGTGCCGGGAATGATGCCGCCGGCCGTGCTGTTCGTGTCGTTGCCGGTGAGCTGTTCGACGAAGGCGGCGGTGCCGCCGCCGACGACGCCCGCCGCGATGGCCACGGCCGCCAGGAGTGCCACCGGCCGCTTGGCCCGGCGCCGGTGCGCGGCCGGCTCGGGGGCGGGCGGGTAGGACGGCGGCGGGTAGGACGCGTCACCGTTGCCGTACGAGGGGTACATCGGGTACTCGCCGCTCGGGCGCTGGCTCTCTGTCATGTAAAAGAGCGTGACGGCCGAAGATGAGAGAAGCCTGAGCACCCGCTGAGAAGCCCGGCAGAACCTCGTATGCCCGATATAAGGGAGTACGGCTTCCGTGTAGGGAGTACGGCTTCCGTTGGATTGTGGGGGAGTACGAACGAGGCGGGGCCTTCGGCCGGTGCGGCCCGCCCCGCCTGACGCATACCGGCTAACGCACCCCGCCCGTGGGCTCCCCGCAGCCGCACGACCGTCGTACCACCAGCGCCGACGGGAACTGCTTCAGCCGCTCCCGGCGCGACCCCTGCACCCGCAACGAGTCGTCGAGCACCAGGTCCACGGCGGCCCGCGCCATCGCCGGGCGGTCCGAGAAGACCGTCGTCAGGGGCGGATCCGTCAGACCGGCTTCCTTCACGTCGTCGAAGCCCGCCACCGCGAGCTCCCCGGGCACATCGATCCGCAGCTCGCGCGCGGCCCGCAGCACACCGATGGCCTGGTCGTCCGTCGAGCAGAAGATCGCCGGTGGCCTGTCCGGCCCCGCGAGCAGCTTCAGCGCCACCTGATAGGCGTCGTAACGGTTGTACGGGGCCTGGAAGAGCCGGCCCTCCGTCGAGCGCCCCGACTCGTGCATCGCACGGCGCCAGCCCTCGACGTGGTCGGCGACCGGGTCACCGACCGAGGGGGTCGACTCCACGCCGCCGAGGCACGCCACGTACTCGTTGCCGTGCTCCAGGAGGTGCCGGGTGGCGAGTTGGGCGCCGCCGACGTCGTCCGTGACGACCGCGACGTCGTCGATCGCCTCGGGCCGCTCGTGCAGCAGCACGACCCGCGCGTCCCACGCCTCGATCTCCGCTGCCGCCCGCTCGCTGGGGCCCTGGCTGACCAGGATCAGCCCGGAGACCCGCATGCCGAGGAAGGCCCGCAGATAGTGGACCTCGCGCTCGTCGCGGTAGTCGGAGTTGCCGACGAGTACCATCTTTCCGCGCTCGGCGGCGGCCTGTTCGACCGCGTGCGCCATCTCCGCGAAGAACGGCTGCCGGGCGTCCGGCACGATCATCCCTATGAGGTCGGTCCGCCGCGAGGCCATGGCCTGGGCAACCCGGTCGGGCCGGTAGCCCAGCTCCTTGATCGCGGCGAGCACCCGCTCGCGCGTGGCCGGGGCAACCGGCCTGGGTCCGTTGTTGATGACGTAGCTGACGACCGCGGTCGACGTACCCGCCAGTCTCGCCACATCGTCCCGCGTCACCTTGGCCACGCGCGGCAGTCTACGCGGATATACCTACCTGTTGGCAGGCCGCACTGGGGCTTCTTGCGGGGCCTCGGCCGTGCTCGGCTGCTCCGAACGGGTTACGGGTTCGGCGGCCCTCTTCGTCGCGGCCCGGGCCTTGGCCTCCTCGGCCGCGCGCTCCACCTTCTCCGGTGCGACGAATCGGTAGCCGACGTTACGGACCGTGCCGATCAGCGACTCGTGCTCCGGGCCGAGCTTGGCGCGCAGCCGCCGCACATGGACGTCGACCGTCCGCGTACCGCCGAAATAGTCGTAACCCCAGACCTCCTGGAGCAGCTGGGCGCGGGTGAAGACCCGGCCCGGGTGCTGCGCCAGATATTTGAGCAGTTCGAATTCCTTGAAGGTCAGGTCCAGGACCCGGCCCTTCAGCTTCGCGCTGTACGTCGCCTCGTCGACCGACAGATCGCCGCTGCGGATCTCCATCGGGGAGTCGTCGGAGCTGATCTGCTGCCGGCCGGTGGCCAGCCGCAGCCGGGCCTCGACCTCGGCCGGGCCCGCCGTGTCCAGCAGCACGTCGTCGATGCCCCAGTCGGCGGTGACGGCCGCGAGACCGCCCTCCGTCACGACGAGGATCAGCGGACAGCCCGGTCCGGTGGACCGCAGCAGCTGGCACAGCGACCGCACCTGCGGAAGATCGCGGCGGCCGTCGATCAGGATGACGTCGGCACCGGGAGTGTCGACGAGGGCGGGACCTTCGGCCGGCGCCACCCGCACGCTGTGCAGCAGGAGACCGAGGGCCGGAATTACCTCCGTCGACGGTTGAAGGGCATTTGTCAGAAGCAGCAGTGAACTCATCGCCGCCCACCTGCCTGGGTCGTCGGTCGATGATCGTGCGCGGTTCGCTCGCCCATTACGTCGGTCCTCCTCGTTCCCTGCGAGAGGGGCACTCCCGGGCTCGGCCCGGGGGAGTATGCGGCACTTCTTCGTACGGTTCGTGCTGGCTTCATCACTGCTTGCCGTACGACGTTCGTCATCGTCCGTCATACGTTTCTACGGGTGCGGCCGGGGACCGCTGAGCTTGTGGAAACGTCGCCGTAACAACGCCTGGAAAGCACAAAAGGACCCGGGGGCTGCTTTGCCCGGATCCTCTTCCCAGCAGAATAGCCCACATGAGTTCTGTGTCCGAGGGGCGATTTCGGAGTTCCTCTGTTCCCTTGATCACGCCCGGACGTCCGCGCACCCCGTTGCGGACCACGTTGCGGACCGATGACGGGGTCCGTATCGAGGCGGTGTACGAGCCGTGTACGGCAGATGCCGGGGCCGCTGCGGAGACATCCTTCGACGGTACTGCGATCGTGGTCGCGCACGGGTTCACCGGTTCGGTGGACCGGCCCGCGGTACGGCGTGCCGCGGAGGTTCTCGGCCGGCGCGCGGCCGTGGTCACGTTCTCGTTCCGGGGGCACGGCGGGTCCGGCGGGCGGTCGACGGTGGGCGATCGCGAGGTGCTGGATCTGGCGGCGGCGGTGCGGTGGGCGCGTGCGCTCGGACACCGGAGGGTCGTGACTGTCGGGTTCTCGATGGGCGGCTCCGTGGTGCTGCGGCACGGGGCGCTGTGCAAAGGGCGAGCCGGCGCGAGCGCGGAGCGCGGGGGGCGCATCGAAGCGTACGAGGGGGTGCATGCGGATGCGCGCGCCGATGCGGTGGTGGCCGTGAGCGCCCCCGCCCGCTGGTACTACCGGGGCACGGCCCCGATGCGCCGCCTGCACTGGGTGGTCACCCGGCCCGTCGGCCGGCTGGTCGGCCGCTACGGTTTCCGCACCCGGATCGACCACAACGACTGGGACCCGGTCCCGCTCTCCCCGGTCGGGGCGGCCAGGCTGATCGCCCCGGCCCCGCTGCTGATCGTGCACGGTGACCAGGACCCGTACTTCCCGCTGGACCACCCCCGGATGCTGGCCGAAGCGGCGGGCGACGACGCAGAGCTGTGGCTGGAGCACGGCATGGGCCATGCCGAGAACGCCGCGGACGAGAGCCTGCTCACCCGCATCGGCGACTGGGTGGCGGCGCGGTGATCCATGATGGACAGCTGATGCGAGACGAGAGGAGCTCCGCCATGTCTGCCGGAACGATCCGCTACTGGGCCGCCGCGAAGGCCGCCGCCGGGACCGCGGAGGAGGCATACGCCGCCGCGACGCTCGCCGAGGCGCTCGACGCGGTGCGCGAACGGCACCCCGGCGAGCTCACCCGAGTGCTGCAAAGGTGCTCGTTCCTCGTCGACGGTGACCCCGTGGGGACCCGCAGTCATGAGACCGTACGTCTCGCCGAGGGCGGCACGGTCGAGGTGCTCCCGCCGTTCGCAGGAGGGTGAACCGCAGAACATGAGCAGCAACGATCAACAGCATCCGTACGGACAGGACTCGGGCCGCGGCTACGGGTACGAGCCCGGCCAGGAGCCGCAGCCCCAGCCCTCGCAGCCGTATGGGGAGCAGGCGTACGGTCAGCAGGCCTATGGACAGCAGCCCTACGGTCAGCAGGCCTACGGCGACCGGACCCATGGTGCGCAGTCCTATGGGGAGCAGTCGTACGGCGGCCCGTCCTACGGCGGCCCGTCGTACGGTCAGCAGGCGCCGTACGGAGCTCCGCAGCCGGCCGGCCCGGTGTCCGCATGGCCGACCGGCCATCCGCCGGAGTCCGGCGCACCGGCGGCGCACGGCCCGCAGGATCCCGGTGTCGCGCAGACCTGGGAGGGGCAGACCTGGGACACCCAGTACCAGCCGACCATCCAGCCCGCGCAGCCTGTGCAACATGCTCAGCCCGCTCAGCCCGCTCAGCCCGCTCAGCCCGCTCAGCCCGCTCAGCCCGCGCAGCCCGCTCAGCCGGTGCAGCCCGAGCAGCAGCCCGTTCCGGCTGCCGCCGAGAACAACTATCTGCCGCCTTCGCATCCGCGGCGCGCCGCGGGCTCCTACCCGCTGCCTCCCGAGGCCCCGGCCGAGCCGGTCCGGGCGGACGTACCCGCGGGTCAGGCCCCTGCCGCCACCGACTCCGCGCTCGACGCCGCCGGATACAGCGCCCCCACCACCCTGGGCAACAGCCGGATCACCGACGCGCAGCGCGCCCGCGCCGAGGGCCGCTCGCCGATCATCGCGCCGGGTATGCAGCCCGCCGCCATCACCGCGGGACTCGGGCTGCTCCTCGCCCTCGGTGCCGCGATCGGGCAGTACGCCCTGGCCGTACCGCTGGTGCTGCTCCAGGCCGTGACCGCGGCCGGGTGGTTCCGGCTCAACGGCATGTGGCCGGCCCGGCAGGGCATCGCGCTCGCGTTCGCCGGCGGCCTCGTCGCCGACATCGCGCTGCTCGCCGCGGGCCGCGAGAACGGACCGGCCGCCATCCTCGGGACCCTCGGCATCTGGGTGCTGCTCACCGTGGTCCTCCAGCTGCGCAGCCACGCGAGCGCCGACGAGCGGATGCAGGGGCTGATGGCCACCGTCGCCTCGGCCGCGCTCTCGGTCCTGGCCGCCGGACACCTCGCGGCGGTCCCGGACGCGGTGACGGTGGGCGGGGTGGCCGTCGCGGTCGCCGTCCTCGTCCGCGCGCTGCCGCTGCCCGGGCCGGCCTCGGTCGTGGTGGCGCTGCTCGCCGCCGCGGGTGCCGGTGCCGCGGCGGGGGCGTTCACCGATTTCGGTACGAAGGGTGCGCTGCTCGGCCTCGCGGCGGGCGGTTGCGCGCTGATCGGGCTGCGGGTGGCGAGTTACGACTACCCGTCGCGGTTCGTCCACATGACGGCCGGTGTGGCACTGCCGCTCACCGCCGCCGCACCCGCCGTCTATCTGCTCGGCCGCGCGATCTCGTAGCACGCACCGGCACCACCCCCTTCGGGAACCGAGCGGGAACCGAAGGGGGGCGTCCGCTCGTCGATCACCCCGGGAGTTCCGTGCATCCGTACCGGACACACGGGCGTCGGGGGGTCCGGCCGGATGCAGGGTGGGGGAAAGAGCGGGCATGCGCGCACTGCGAATACTGCTGGTCATAGTGGTGGTTCTGGGCGGGATCTTCTTCGTCGTCGACAGGGTGGCGGTGTATTTCGCCGAGTCGGAGGCCGAGGGCCGGGTCCACGTCACCGGCGCCACGATCGGCTCCACGGACGTCTCCATCAAGGGATTTCCGTTCCTGACCCAGCTCGCAGGTTCGCAGCTCGACGAGGTCGACGTCGAGATCACCGGCATCGAGACCGACGCCAACGGCCACCGGATCCGGATCAGCAGGATGAACGCCGCGCTGCACGAGGTGAAGCTGGCCGACGGCTACTCCAGCGCCACCGCCGCCCGCGCCACCGGCTCCGCCGTCATCTCGTACGAGGACCTGACCAAGGCCGCCGGCGACGGCGTCGTCGTCGAGTACGGCGGCAACGGCAAGGTGAAGGTGACCGGCACGGTCGACATCCTCGGCCGCCCCCTGTCGCGCAGTGTGCTCTCCACCGTCACCCTCGTCGACGGCCACATCCTCAAGGTGCACGCCGACAAGGTGCCGGGCGAGGGCATTCCGGGGCTGGAGGGTCTGGTGCGCCGGAGGACCGACTTCGAGCGGGAGGTCGGCGGCCTGCCCAGCGGCCTGAAGCTGCAGAAGATCCAGCCGACCGCCGACGGCCTGGAGATCTCGGTGACGGGCACGGACGTACAGCTCGACGGCTAGGTCCCGCCGGGTCCGGGCAGCGGCCTCGACCTAGCAGGGCACTTCGGGCCACATATTGAGACGGCCGTGTCCGATCCGCAGATGACCGACGGGCGCGGACGGCGGGGGAGCCACGCGGGGGACGGTGCCGCCCAGTCGATGTCTCGTATTGCGGACGATCGAGTCTCAGGATGCGACACGGCGGTGACATGTCCGGCCGTACCTCCCTACGATCGGTCCCATGCAGTGCTCCATAAGCGGTCTCCCACAGTGGGGACGGGCGGATCTCACGAAGCGGCGGGCAGTGGACCTGTGCCGCGTCGCCGCCATGCTCTGTCGCACTGTCTGAGCGGGAGCCTTCGGCACCCCGCATTCCCCCGGCCCTTCGAGCGATTCAGGGCCCATCCCGATCGCATGTCGCACGTGCGCCGCACCCTGCGCCGCCGTACATCCGCATCACGCATCCGCATCACGCACCGTCTCGCACATCTCGCCGCAGACTGCCCCGGAGGAGAACAGAATGAGCCGCAGTGACGTCCTGGTAGACGCCGACTGGGTCGAGGCCCACATCGAGGACCCGAAGATCGCCCTCGTCGAGGTCGACGAGGACACCTCCGCGTACGAGAAGAACCACATCAAGAACGCGATCCGGATCGACTGGACCAAGGACCTCCAGGACCCGGTCCGCCGGGACTTCATCGACCAGGCGGGCTTCGAGAAGCTGCTGTCCGAGAAGGGCATCGGCAACGACACCACGGTCGTCCTGTACGGCGGCAACAACAACTGGTTCGCGTCCTACGCGTTCTGGTACTTCAAGCTCTACGGTCACCAGGACGTCCGCCTGCTCGACGGCGGCCGCAAGAAGTGGGAGCTCGACTCCCGCGACCTGGTCGACGGCGACCAGATCCCGTCCCGCCCGGCCACCGCGTACAAGGCCCAGCCGCAGGACGAGTCGATCCGCGCCTACCGCGACGAGGTCGTGAAGGCGATCGGCAGCCAGAACCTGGTCGACGTGCGGTCGCCCGACGAGTTCAGCGGCAAGCTGCTCGCCCCGGCGCACCTCCCGCAGGAGCAGTCCCAGCGCCCCGGCCACGTGCCGACCGCCCGCAACATCCCGTGGTCGAAGAACGCCAACGACGACGGCACCTTCAAGTCGGACGACGAGCTCAAGGCCCTCTACGAGGACGAGCAGGTCGACCTCGCGAAGGACACCATCGCGTACTGCCGCATCGGCGAGCGCTCCGCGCTGACCTGGTTCGTGCTGCACGAGCTGCTCGGCCAGGAGAACGTCAAGAACTACGACGGTTCGTGGACCGAGTACGGCTCCCTCGTGGGTGTGCCGATCGAGCTCGGCGCCAACAAGTAACCACCAAGCAACTCCGCACGACCCGGACCGGCACCACCCGGACCAGGACGCCCCCCGACCCAGAAGGACAGAACACCATGTGTGGAGCAAAGGCCGGCGGCCCCGACGCTTCGACCATCAAGCCCGGTGAGACCACCATCCAGGGCAGCGTGACCCGCGACGGCGAGCCCGTCACCGGCTACGTGCGCCTGCTGGACTCGACCGGCGAGTTCACCGCGGAGGTCCCGACCTCGGCGACCGGACAGTTCCGCTTCTACGCGGCCGAGGGCACGTGGACGGTCCGCGCCCTCGTCCCGGGCGGCAGCGCCGACCGCACGGTCGTGGCGCAGACGGGTGGCCTCTCCGAGGTCGCCATCGCCGTCTAGTACGTACGCGGGAGCCCGCCCGGCCGACCGGCCCGGCGGGCCCGCGACACCGCACCGGCCGAAGGGCCGTACCCCAGGGTTGGACGCCTTCTGAAACGGGGTACGGCCCTTCGTGCCGTTCGCGTGGGCGTGCCACGGGCCTACGCTTGACCTATGTACGCCCGACGCCGTCGCGGCTATTTCCTGATGATGGGCGGCTGCATCGTCCTCTTCGTGTCGGCCTGGGCATTCGTCCGGCTGTGGTCGATGCCCGCCGCGATAGCGATGTGTCTCGTCGCCATGGTCATCCCGCCCGTCGCGGCCATGATCGCCAACCGTCGGGGCCCGGAGGACCGCTGGTGGGACGATCCGTCCGGCGACCCGAAGTCCGACGAGTGGTGGGACGAACTCGACGGCAAGAAACGGCACTAGTGGGTGGGGTGGGGCGCCGGCGGGTGCGCGGTAGTGCGCGTGGCGCGTCAGTAGACGAGGGCCTGGACGCCCTCGGCCATGATCTCGCTGACGAAGACCTGGGCGCCCGCGATCCGCACGCCCTTCAGGACGTCCTGTTCGGTGATGTCGCGCCGCGCCGCGCACTGCGTGCAGAGGGTGATCTGCCCGGCCGCCTGGATCGACTCGATCAGATCGGGCAGCGGCGCGGCATGCGGCAGTTCGAACTCCGCGGCGCGGCCCGGCAGAGCGAACCAGGAGGATTCCCCGGTCAGCCAGAGGGAGACCTCCACGCCGCTGGCGACGGCGACCGCGGCCACCGTGAACGCCTGCGAGCAGCGCTCGGCTGAGTCGGCACCGGCAGTCACCTTGATCACGAGCTTCTTCGGCATGTGCCGAACTCTAATCGCGGCCCGGAGAGCGTGCCGTTCCACCGGGTGCCGACCGGTGCCGACCCTGCGGAACCGGCCGCCGGGCCGGCCTGCGCCCCGGCGGACCCACGCAGGCCCCGAACCGACGGGCCGGGCCCCAACCCATTAGGCTGGGGCCGGGCCCCGTACTGTCGGCCTACCGCTCGTTCCAAGGAGTTCCCGTGCTTGAGGCATTCTTCTCCGCCCTGCTGGTGCTGGTCTGCGTCGGCGTTCTCGCCTTCGCCGGCCTGACCGTGAAGAAGCTCTACCAGGGTCAGCGCTGACCTTCCCCGCCCCCACCCCCTCACAGATCGTCTGAGCCACTCATGATCGAGATCCCGTCCGACCTCCACCCGGACCTCGTCCCGCTGGCCTTCCTCCTCGGCAACTGGGCGGGCGCGGGTGTCTCGGACTTCCCGGGCGCCGAGCAGTGCAACTTCGGCCAGGAGGTCTCCTTCAGCCACGACGGCCGGGACTTCCTGGAGTACACCTCGCACACCTGGGTGCTCGACTCCGAGGGCAAGAAGGTCAAGCCGCTGGAGTCCGAGTCGGGCTACTGGCGCATCGACAAGGACCGCAAGGTCGAGGTCGTCATGGTCCGCGACCAGGGCGTCATCGAGATCTGGTACGGGGAGCTGGCCGACCAGAAGCCGCAGATCGACCTGGTCACCGACGCGGTGGCGCGCACCGCGGCCTCCGGCCCGTACAGCGGTGGCAAGCGGCTCTACGGTTATGTGAAGAGCGACCTGATGTGGGTCGGCGAGAAGGCCACCCCGGAGGTGGAGCTGCGCCCGTACATGTCGGCGCACCTGAAGAAGGTCGTCACCCCGGAAGAGGTCGAGGCGATGGCGAAGAGCCTCGGCGACCTCCCGGACGACGGCATCGCCTTCTTCAAGTAGTTCAAGAAGCCCTCCGGGTCCAGGTCCACGCCGGAGCAGTGCACGGACTCCTCCCGGACATAGCTACGGACTCCTCCCGGACATAGCTACGGACTCCTCCCGGACATAGCTGGGGCCAGGTGTTCACCCGGTCCTACACTGGGCCTGTGGTGAGCACCGATTGGAAGACCGATCTCCGGCGGCGCGGCTATCGGCTGACGCCGCAGCGGCAGCTTGTCCTGGAAGCCGTCGACACGCTGGAACACGCGACGCCCGACGACATCCTCGCCGAGGTGCGCAGGACCGCGTCCGGCGTGAACATCTCCACCGTCTACCGGACGCTCGAACTCCTGGAGGAGCTGGAGCTGGTCAGCCACGCCCATCTGGGGCACGGGGCGCCGACGTACCACCTGGCCGACCGCCACCACCACATCCACCTGGTCTGCCGCGACTGCACGAACGTCATCGAGGCCGATGTCGGGGTCGTCGCCGAGTTCACCGCGAAGCTGCAGGACAGCTTCGGGTTCGAGACGGACATGAAGCACTTCGCGATCTTCGGCCGTTGCGCCGACTGCACGGCGAAGGCGGCATCCGGGGACGCGGCACGGACGGCCGACGCGGCCGGACCCAAGGCATAGGACCGACCCGTCCCGAGCCGTAAATCGCGTCGTACGCTGGTCGCATGAAGAGCCCTCTGCTGTCCCTGCCCGGCGCGGTCCCCGCCGAAGGCCGCGACGAAGGCGTCGCCGCGCACTACGGTGACCTGTTCCGCGAGCAGCGCGCCCTCGCCGACGGCTCCGGCCTCGTCGACCTCTCGCACCGCGCCGTCGTCACCGTCACCGGCAGCGACCGGTTGGCCTGGCTGCATCTGCTGCTCACCCAACACGTCAGCGAACTCGCCCCGGGACAGGCCACCGAGGCCCTGATCCTCACCGCGCACGGACACATCGAGCACGCCCTCTATCTCGTCGACGACGGCGAGACCGTGTGGATGCACGCCGAACCGGGCACGCAGGGCGACCTCGTCGCCTACCTGGAGTCCATGAAGTTCTTCTACCGGGTCGAAGTCGCCGACCGCACCGCGGACTTCGCCGTCGTGTACCTGCCGGCCGGTTCTATCGCGGAGGTCCCGGACGGGGTGACGGTACGGGAGACGGCGTACGGCCGGGACCTGTTCCTGCCCCGCGCCGACCTGGAGGCGTACGCGGCCGCACACGGCCCGGTGGCCGGCATCCTGGCGTACGAGGCGCTGCGCGTCGAGGCGCACCGACCGCGCCTCGGTTTCGAGACCGACCACCGCACCATCCCGCACGAGCTGGGCTGGATCGGCACCGCGGTCCACCTGCAGAAGGGCTGCTACCGGGGCCAGGAGACCGTGGCCCGGGTGCAGAACCTGGGCAAGCCGCCGCGGCGGCTGGTCTTCCTGCACCTCGACGGCAGCGAGGTCGTGCTGCCCGGACACGGCACCCCTGTCCGGCTCGCCGCGGACGGCGCCGAGGGCCGGCAGCTGGGCTTCATCACGACGTCCGCCCGCCACCACGAGCTGGGGCCGATCGCGCTGGCTCTGGTCAAGCGGAACGTGGCAGTGGACGCGGAGCTGCTCGCGGGGGATACCGCCGCCGCCCAGGAGACGGTCGTGGAGCCGTAACCGCACGCAGATTCTCTACGCGCGGCGTCTGCCGCGTCCGTACCGATGCACTGACCGGCATGGGCCCGGCCTCTGTCCGCGGTCGGGCCCGCACCGACCGGCATGGGCCCGGCCTCTGTCCGCGGTCGGGCCGTGGGCCGGTTCAGACCTCGACGATGACGGTGAACGGGCCGTGGTTCGTGAGCGAGACCCGCATGTCCGCCCCGAACCGGCCGGTCTCCACCTGCGCGCCCAGCGCCCTGAGCTGCGCCACCACCTCGTCGACCAGCGGTTCGGCGACCTCGCCGGGCGCCGCGGCGTTCCAGGTGGGCCTGCGCCCCTTCCGGGCATCCCCGTAGAGGGTGAACTGAGAAATCACCAGAAGCGGCGCATTCACGTCGGAGCAGGACTTCTCGCCCTCCAGAATGCGGACCGACCAGAGCTTGCGGGCGAGCTGCGCCGCCTTCTCCGGGGTGTCCCCGTGGGTGACCCCGACCAGCACACACAGCCCTTCGCCGACGATTTCGCCGACGACCTCGGGACCGCCCGACGCGCCCGTGCCGTCGGTCACCGTGACGCTCGCACCGTCCACCCTCTGCACCACTGCACGCATATGGACCAACCTATCCTGGCCAACCTGTCTTGGGCTGAACGGGTACAGAGCATCCACATATGCCCGACCGGAGTGGCACCATGCTGGGAAGGCGGTGTGCCGACGCACCGGTCGAGGGGATGGACACCAGCATGAGTACCTATGGAACCGGGCAGTCCCCCGGCGCCGTGCCGGTCACACGTACCGGCACCAGTACGAGTACGAGCACCGGCACCTTGCGCCCACCCGTCCAGCGAACCGGCCACGGATACCTGGACGGCCCGTCCGCGGGGCCGCAGCCGGAGCTGGTCCGCCTGCGCCTGCCGGAGCTGCGCACACTGCGCCGCGACTCGCAGCGCGACGAGGCCGACCTCAGCTATGTGCGGCGGCTGATCCAGGGCCGGATCGACATCCTGCGGGCCGAGCTGGCCCGCAGACGGGATCCGGAGGCACCGGTGGTGGACCGGCTCTCGGAGATCCTCGCCGACACCCCGTCCCAGCACCGCTCCTCCGCCCGGCACGTCACGCTCACCACGCCGCGCAGCGATGAGTACCGCCGGCTGGCGGCCGAGACGCTCGCCGAGGTCGAGCTCTCCGACCTCGACGCCCGTACGGACGACGAGCTGGACATCGCGATGGGGCGCCTGGTCCGCTACGAGCAGCAGGTCTCCCGCCGCCGTCACCAGCTGCAACGCACCGCTGACGATTGCAGTGCCGAGATCGCCCGCAGGTACCGTGACGGTGAAGCACAAGTAGACGACCTGCTCGCCTGAAGCGACCCTTCCGGGGGCGGGTTCCGCCCGTCCCCGGAAGGCCACCATGACCTCCAGCGCCGCACCCGCTGCCCCCTCCGTCATATCCCCCGCCCACCCCGTCCTGGCCGAGGTCGTACGGTCCGGCTTCGTGGAGGGCCGTCACCGGGGCTCGCTGGTCCTCCTGGCCGCCGACGGCAGCGTGGAACGGGTCATGGGCGATCCGACGGCGCCGGTCTTCCCTCGTTCGTCCAACAAGCCGATGCAGGCCGCGGCCGTGCTGCGGGCCGGGCTCGACCTGTCCGGGGAGCGGCTGGCACTGGCCGCCGCGAGCCACTCCGGCGAGGGGTTCCACCTCGAACTCGTACGCCGGATGCTCGCCGAGCACGGACTGACCTCCGCCGATCTGCAGACCCCGCCCGATCTGCCGCTGGACCCTGCGGAGGCGGAGACGTATCTCGCCGCCGGCCACGTCCGGGAGCGGATCACCATGAACTGCTCCGGCAAGCACGCGGCGATGCTCGCGGCGTGCGCGCTGAACGGCTGGGACCGGGCGTCCTACCTCGACCCGTCGCACCCGCTCCAGCAGCTGGTGCACCAGGTGGTCGAGGAGGCGGCCGGCGAGCCGGTCGCGGCGGTCGGTACGGACGGGTGCGGGGCGCCGCTGATGGCGCTCAGCCTGGTGGGTCTGGCGCGGGCCTTCCGCACGTTCGTGCTGGCCGAGCCGGGGACGGCGGAGCGCCGGGTCGGCGACGCGATGCGGGCCCACCCCGAGTACGTGGCGGGAACGCGCCGCCCCGACACCTGGCTGATGCGGGAGGTGCCGGGCACGCTCTCCAAGATGGGCGCGGAGGCGGTGCAGGCGGTGGCGCTGGCGGACGGCCGGGCCCTGGCCTTCAAGATCGACGACGGCGCGACGCGGGCGCTCGGCCCGGTGCTGGCCCGGTCGCTGCGCCTGCTCGGCATCGACGCTCCGGTGGTCTCCCGGATCGGACGCACGCCGCTGCTGGGCGGCGGCGGTGAGGTCGGCGAGATCAGGGCGGCGTTCTGACCGGGTTGCGCGGTCCCGGAAAACCGGGCGACAACCCGTGAGGCCGGTGCCTAGCGTGGGTCACATGGCTCCTGACGTCCGGACGATCACCGCTTCCGAGTTCCCCGACTGGCTGCGTGCCAAGCACACCGGCTTTCTGCACCCGCCGACAGGAACGGAACAAGAGGCCGAACGGCGGCTCCCGTACACGGACCTCGCCCGCACGCAGGGCGCGTTCGACGGAGGGCGGTGCGTGGCCACGTTCCGCTCGTTCGCGCAGGAGCTCACGGCCGTCGGCGGTGCCACGGTGCCGGCCGACGCGATCTCCAACGTCACGGTGTCGCCCACGCACCGCCGTCGCGGACTGCTCAGCCGGATGATGACCACGGACCTGGCAGCGGCGAAGGAGCGCGGCGACGTGGTCGCCACCCTGATCGCCGCCGAGTACCCGATCTACGGGCGGTACGGCTTCGGTCCGGCGACGTGGACCACCGAGTGGGAGATCGACGTACCGAGGGCGGGCCTCGACCCGCGCTGGTCGGGCCCCTCCGCACAGGACGGCGGCCGGGTCGACCTGGTGAGCGGTGCCGACGTACGCAAGCTGGGCCCGGCCCTCCACGACCGGCTGCGCGCCCGGCAGCACGGTGCGGTCGACCGCGACGCCCGCTGGTGGAAAGTGAAAACCGGCGAGGTCCCGTCCGGTCCCGAGGTCTGGAAGGAACCGTTCTACGCGGTCTACAGCAACGCGGCCGGTGAGACGGACGGTCTGATCGTCTACCGCGCCGACGACAACTGGGGCGATGCCAAGCAGCCACTGAACCGGGCCACGGTGCTCGGGCAGATTGCCGTCACCCCGGCCGCGGAGCGCGCGCTGTGGCACTTCGTCTGCTCGATCGACTGGATCACCACGGTCCGCACCGGCTACCGCGCCCCCGACGACCTGCTGCCCCTCCTGCTCCCGGACCCGCGCGCGGCCCGCATCGTGACCCACGCCGACTGGCTGTGGGTGCGCGTCCTGGACGTCGTACGCGCCCTGGAGGCCAGGACGTACGCGCTGCCCGGCGCGCTGGTCCTGGACGTCCACGACACCACGGGCCTGACCACCGGCCGCTACCGCCTGGACGCCTCTCCGTCCGGCGCGAGCTGCACCCCCACCTCGGCGGAAGCCGATCTTGCCCTGGACGTAAGGGAGTTGGGGACGCTCTACCTGGGCGACGAATCGCCGGTCCGGCTGGCGGCCCTGGGTCGCATCGAGGAACGCACGCCGGGTGCGGTGGCGCTGGCGGAGGGGATGTTCCGGGCGGCGCGGCGGGCTTGGTGCCCGGACGTGTTCTAGGACCGGCCCCGGCCCGCCGCCGACGGCAGGTCGCGCCGAGCCGACGCCGGCCGTCGGTGGGGACGACGAGGCAGGGCTACGAGAACTGGTTCACGTCGCACGCACCCACCGTCGCTGCCACTGCCACCGCCCCGTGATCAGCCCTTCTGGGCGTGCGTAAATCTGCGTAGGGTTTACGCACAACTGGGCCGGTTCCGAGGACGGGTGGGGGTTCGGGTGGCTGAAGAGACGAGCTCGCCGGGTGGTACGGGCCTGCCGGCCAGCATCGAGGCCGCCTGGGGGCTGCGGCCGCTTCCGGTCAAGGGGCCGAAGCCCGGGCTGAGCCTGGCCCGCATCGTGGACGCCGCGGTGGCGGTGGCGGCGTCCGAAGGGCTGGGCGGGGTGTCGATGGGGCGGGTCGCCAAGGATCTGGGCGCCTCGACGATGTCGCTGTACCGGTACGTGGCCGCCAAGGGGGAGCTCTACGTCCTGATGCGGGAGGCGGCGATGGGCCAGCCGCCCCCGCTGCCCGTGCTGGAGAGCGGTGGCGGCTGGCGGGAGGCGCTCGCGCAGTGGGCGTGGGCGCAGCGCCGGGTGTTCCACCGCAATCTGTGGATGCTCCGCATTCCGGTCTCGGGCCCGCCCGCCAGCCCGAACTCCGTCGCCTGGTGGGAGCAGGGTCTCCAGGCCCTCGAAGGCACCGGTCTCCGCGCGGACGAGAGGGCCTCCGTCATCACCCTGGTCTGCGGGTTCGTGCGGAACGAGGCGCTGCTCATGGCGGACCTCGCCGTCGCCGTGGCGGAGCGGGGCATCCCGGTGCAGGAGGTGCGGGACGGGCGCGCCCGCACCCTGGAGCGGCTCGTCGACCCCGTACGGCATCCGTCGCTCTTCCGGATGCTGGAGTCCGGAGTGCTGGGGACGCCGGGCGAGCCCGACCATGAGTTCAGGTTCGGGCTCGAACGCGTGCTGGACGGGATCGAGTCCCTGGTGGAGGCGCGGGCGCGGGACTGAGGCGGCGAGGCGGCGAGGCGGCGAGGAGCGGGGCGATCGGGGCCTGCGCACACGCACCCGAGCGGATCTGCGTCTCCACGAAGCCGATGTCGACATGGCTCACCTCGATCACCGCCTGCCCCGGCCCCGCGACCGGGTCCGGCAGCTCGGCCGTCACCAGCGACTGCGGCCCGCCCAGCCCCCTGACCAGCACCGCGAGCATCTGGATCACACCCTTCCGGCTGCCGGCGTCCGGCCCGCCGGGCACCCGTGCGACCACTCTCGGACGTCAAGTCCGGTTGAGGTCAAGGCGTACGCTTCATGGTCATGAGCGGAGAGACACCCGAGCCGCCCGGGACGGCGGAGCATGCGGCTCCCGCCCGGCATGCTCCGATGAGCCTGCGTGAGCGGAAGAAGCAGTTGACGTACCAGGCGATCTCCGATGCCGCGATCGCGATGTTCGTGGAGCGGGGTTTCGACAAGGTCTCGGTGGCGGAGGTGGCGGCCGCCGCGGACATCTCCAAGCCGACGCTGTTCCGGTACTTCCCGGCCAAGGAGGACCTGGCCCTGCACCGGTTCGCCGACCACGAGGACGAGTCCGCCCGCGTGGTCGCCGCCCGCGCGGACGACGAGTCCCCCCTGGACGCCCTGCGCCGCAACTACCTGGACGGCCTGGAGCGACGCGACCCGGTGACCGGACTCTGCGATGTGCCGGAGGTGCTGGCGTATCAGCGGATGCTGTACGGGACGCCGTCCCTGGTCGCCCGCATGTACACCTACCAGGGCCGCTCGGAGGCGGCGCTCGCCCGTGCGCTGGGCGACGGGGTGCGGGACAGGCTGGCCGCGGGCCAGATCATCGCCGTACTGCGCATCCTGGCCCTGGAGAACTGGCGGCGGATCGAAGCGGGGGAGAGCGCGGACCAGGTGTACGACGGCGCGGTCGAGGCGGCCGAACTCGCCTTCGTGCAGCTGCGGTCGGGACTCGGCGCACAGTAGCGGCCGGCCCGGCGCGCGGTCACGACCGCCCGCTGGGCGCGGGAGCGCTCAGGCGGGGCCGTCGTCGGCGTGCAGCACCGCTTCGGCGATCTCGCGCACCCGGTCGCGCGTGATGCCGGTGCGCTGTTCCACGGCGAGGGGATGGTCGGTGGGCTCCAGTTCGATCCTGGGACGCAGGCCGATCGGGCGGGTGTGGGCGTTCGTCTTGAGGTTGGTCGTGCGGGGCGAGTACAGCCCCAACTCGGTGCTCAGCCAGCCGAAGTACGGCTGCTCGGACTCCCGGCCGGGGGTCTCCCACACGTCGAGGGCACGTCCGAAGTTCTCCCGGCTGAGCGAGACCCAGACGCCCCAGGAAAACGGCTCCTCGCTGCCGAGGACGGGTATCTCGATCAGGCCCTTGATGAAGTAGTGCTCGTGTCTGACGATGCACTGGTCCGAGGAGAGCATGCTGTCGGGATCGTTCTCCAGGCTCGCGTCCCAGAGGTCGGGTGCCATGGTCGAGTACCCCATCGGGAGTTCCGCGTGGTGCTCGCCGCAGCAGGAGCAGGTGTAGCCGGGGTCGATAGCCATGGGCGGGATCCTAGGCCGTGTGGTTCCGGGGGGCGGGCGTGCGAGGTCCGTTCCCTTCCCTTGCGCACACCCGCACCCGCGCCTGCACGGAACGGCCGAGCGCGTCCTCTCGTACGTCGGCCCACTCCAGGGAGTGGCGGATGCCCTCCGCCGGCGAGTACCGCGGCTGCCAGCCCAGCCCAGCCCAGCAACCGCTTCGCCCGGTCGCTCCGGGTGTACGCCCCCGCGACATCGCCCGGCCGGACTTCGGCGTCGACCGCGGGCACAGGTGTTCCGACCACGCTGTTGAAGGCGTCGAGGCATGCCCGGCGCCGTTCCGCACAGCTGTCCCGCTATTGGCGACGTCCGAGCAGCGCCATGTCCTCCTCGTCGAGCGTCAGCCGGCCGGCGGCCATGTTCTCCTCCAGGTGGGCCAGCGAAGCGGTGCCGGGGATCTGGACGATCGAGGGCGAGCGGGCCAGCCCCCACGCGAGGGCGACCTGGTGCACCGTCGCGCCGTGCCGTTCCGCGACCTTCCGGACGTTCTCGCCGCCGAGCTCGGTGTGGCCGCCGCCGAGCGCGAAGAACGGCATGTACGCGATACCGGCGTCCGCGCACTCGTCGACGAGCGCGGCATCCGCCTGGTCGAGCACGCCGAACCGGTTCTGCACGGCTGCGACCGGCGCGACCGACCGCGCCTCCGCGAGCTGCTCGCGCGTCACATTGCTGACGCCGAGCTGCCGGATCAGCCCTTCCTCGCGCAGTGCGGCCAGCACCTCGAATCGTTCGCCCAGCGACCCGGCGACCCCAGAACCCAGCCGTCCCACCCGCAGGTTCACCAGATCGAGGGAGTCGACCCCGAGGTCCTCCAGATTCCGTTCCACCTCCCCGCGCAGCTGATCGGGACGGGCCTCGGCGTACATCTCACCGGTCTCGTCCCGCAGCGGGCCGACTTTGGTGGCGATGGTGACGTCGGCGGGGTACGGGTACAGGGCCTCGCGCAGGAGGTCGTTGGCGCGGTGGGTGGGGGAGAAGTAGAACGCGGCGGTGTCGATGTGCCGTGCCCCGAGTTCGACGGCGCGCCGGGCCACGGCCACCGCGGTCCCGGGGTCACCGGCGGGCCCGCTCCACCGCCCCGGCAACTGCATCGCGCCGAAGCCGAGCCGCGGGACGGTGACGGTGCCGCCCAGCTCGAAGGCGCCGGGGCCGGAGGGGGACGGTGCGCTGTTCGGTGAGGAGGCCATGAAGGCAGCTTGCCCGCCGAAGGACCGGATCGGCACATTCATTTCATTCGGGCCTTCGAGCGGGCAGCGCGGCAACGTGCAACCCCGGGTCTCGTGTTCGTCGGGGGATACGAGGGCCCGGCGGATGCCGATCGGGCTTCCGCCGGAGGGCGCCGGAGTCAGTGGCCCGAACCCGGTTCCATGACGTCGGCGACCACGCAGCTGACGTTGTCGGGGCCGCCGGAGCGGTTGGCAAGGGCGATGAGTTCGCGCACCGCCTGCTCCGGATCGCTGATCGCGACGAGTGTCCGGTGAATCTCTTCCGCCGGCACGACGCTCGACAGGCCGTCGGAGCAGAGCAGATAACGGTCGCCCTGCCGCGCGTCGTGCAGGCGCATGTCGGGCGTGACTTCGGCGCCCCCGCCCAGGGCCCGGATCAGCAGCGATCGCTGAGGGTGGGAGACGGCCTCCTCCGGGCTGAGGCGCCCTTCGTCGACCATCGACTGCACCACGGTGTGGTCATGGGTGATCCGGAAGAGCTCTCCGGCACGCAGCAGGTAGGCGCGGGAGTCGCCGATGTGGACAAGAGCCAACTGCGAGCCGGTCCAGAGCATCGCGGTGAGCGTCGTGCCGACTTCTTGCGGTGAGGGGCCGGCTTCGGCGACTCCGTGGACGGCCCGACCGGCCTGTTCGACGGCGTCTTCGAGGGCGTTGAGGAGACTGCCTGCGGGAACGTCGTCGGTGTCCAGGCGCTTGAGTACGTCGATGGCGGCTGCGCCGGCAGCTGCTCCGCCGGTCCCGAAGCCGTCGGCGACGGCGAGGAGGCGCGATCCGGCACAGGCGGTGTCCTGGTTGCTCTCCCGGACGAGGCCGGTGTCGGACAGTGCGGCGTAACGGATTTCCAGTGGCCGGGTGATCGGGGACATGGCGGGGTCCTTCCGGGACAGGTGGTCGACGAGGAAGGTGGCCAGGTCCCGCCGTGCGGCGGTGTCGGCCTCGACTCGTGCCCAGAACGCGCGGACCTCTTGGGCCGCCGCGGCCGCGTCCAGCGTGCAGACGTGCTGGATGCGAGCCAGCGGCATGCCCAGGCGGCGCAGCCAGGCCACCAGCCGGGCCCGGTCCAACTGGTCCGGGGCGTAGAGCCGGTAGCCGGTCACCGGGTCGACGCGAGCGGGGGTCAGCAGTCCGAGCTCGTCGTAGAGACGCAGCGCCTTCGGTGACAGCCGGGACGCCTTCGCGAACGTCCCTATGGTCAGCAGCCCCATGCCCGCTCTCCTCCTCGTGCCGAGCAGGTCGCCCGGCCCCACCGATGCTGCGGCCTCCCCCAAGGTGAAGGTCAACCGGTGGGCGACTGCCCTGCGGACGGCCGTCGTGCGGGTGTCCCGGACCGGAATCGGCCGGACAGCGCGCTGCCGCTGTCCGGGTGATCCCCGTCCAGTCCTCGCACACCGGCTCCGGTGTGCGAGAACCGCCCTACGGAGCCCGCCCCGGTCAGGCGCCGACGTAGGCCGCGAGGTGCTCGCCGGTGAGGGTGGAGCGGGCGGTGACGAGGTCGGCGGGCGTGCCCTCGAAGACGATCCGGCCGCCGTCGTGGCCGGCGCCGGGGCCGAGGTCGATGATCCAGTCGGCGTGCGCCATGACCGCCTGGTGGTGCTCGACGACGATGACCGACTTACCGGAGTCGACGAGCCGGTCGAGCAGACCGAGCAGCTGCTCGACGTCGGCGAGGTGCAGGCCGGTGGTCGGCTCGTCGAGGACGTAGACACCGCCCTTGTCGGCCATGTGGGTGGCCAGCTTGAGCCGCTGCCGCTCGCCGCCGGACAGCGTGGTGAGCGGCTGGCCGAGGCTGAGGTAGCCGAGCCCGACGTCGGCGAGCCGTTCGAGGATGCGGTGCGCGGCCGGTGTGCGCGCCTCGCCGTCGCCGAAGAACTCCTCGGCCTCGGCCACCGACATCGCCAGCACCTCGCTGATGTCGCGCCCGCCGAGGTGGTACTCCAGCACCGACGCCTGGTACCGCTTCCCCTCGCACTCCTCGCAGGGGGTGGCGACGCCGGCCATCATCGCCAGGTCGGTGTAGACGACGCCGACGCCGTTGCAAGTGGGGCAGGCACCCTCGGAGTTGGCGCTGAACAGGGCCGGCTTCACGCCGTTGGCCTTCGCGAACGCCTTGCGGATCGGGTCGAGCAGTCCGGTGTACGTCGCCGGGTTGCTCCGTCGCGAGCCCTTGATCGGGCTCTGGTCGACCGACACCACGCCCTCGCCGGCGGGGATCGACCCGTGCACGAGCGAACTCTTGCCGGAACCGGCGACGCCGGTGACGACGGCGAGCACCCCGAGCGGGATGTCCACGTCGACGCCCTGCAGGTTGTTCGCCGTCGCGCCGCGGATCTCCAGCGCGCCGGTCGGCTTGCGTACCGTCTCCTTGACGGCGGCCCGGTCGTCGAGATGGCGGCCGGTGACGGTGTCACCGGCCCGCAGCTCCTCGACGGTGCCCTCGAAGCAGACGGCGCCGCCCGCCGTACCGGCACCGGGGCCGAGGTCGACGACGTGGTCGGCGATCGCGATCAACTCCGGCTTGTGCTCGACGACGAGCACCGTGTTGCCCTTGTCCCGCAGCCGCAGAAGCAGGTCGTTCATCCGCTGGATGTCATGGGGGTGCAGGCCCGCGGTGGGCTCGTCGAAGACGTACGTGACGTCGGTGAGCGAGGAACCGAGGTGGCGGATCATCTTGACGCGCTGCGCCTCGCCGCCCGACAGCGTGCCCGCCTGCCGGTCGAGCGCGAGGTAGCCGAGGCCGATCTCCACGAACGAGTCGAGGGTCTCCTGCAGCGCGGCGAGCAGCGGCGCCACCGAAGGCTCCTCGAGGCCGCGGATCCATTCGGCGAGGTCGCGGATCTCCATCGCGCAGGCGTCGGCGATGTTGATCCGCTCGATCTTCGACGACCGGGCTCCCTCGCTCAGCCGCGTCCCGTCGCACTCGGGGCAGGTGGTGAAGGTGACCGCCCGCTCCACGAACGCCCGGATGTGCGGCTGCAGCGCCTCCTTGTCCTTGGACAGGAACGACTTCTGGATCTTGGGGATCAGTCCCTCGTAGGTGAGGTTCACGCCCTCGACCTTCACCTTGGTCGGTTCCCGGTAGAGGAAGTCGTGCATCTCCTTCTTCGTGTACTTGCGGATCGGCTTGTCCGGGTCGAGGAGGCCCGACTCGGCGTAGACCCGGACCGTCCAGAAGCTGTCGGACTTCCAGCCGGGGATGGTGAACGCGCCCTCGGCGAGCGACTTGGAGTCGTCGTAGAGCTGCGTGAGGTCGATGTCGGAGACGGTGCCCCGGCCTTCGCAGCGCGTGCACATGCCGCCGGTGCGGGAGAAGGTCGCCTTCACCGCCTTCTTGGCACCGCGCTCGACGGTGATCGCGCCGCTCGCCCGGACCGAGGCGGTGTTGAAGGAGTACGCGCTGGGCGGGCCGATGTGCGGCTTCCCGAGCCGGCTGAAGAGGATGCGCAGCATCGCGTTGGCGTCGGTGGCGGTGCCGACCGTGGAGCGGGGGTCGCCGCCCATCCGCTGCTGGTCGACGGCGATCGCGGTCGTCAGCCCTTCGAGTACGTCGACCTCGGGACGGGCCAGCGTCGGCATGAAACCCTGCACGAAGGCGCTGTACGTCTCGTTGATCAGTCGCTGCGACTCGGCGGCGATCGTGTTGAACACCAGCGAGCTCTTGCCCGAGCCGGAGACGCCGGTGAACACCGTGAGGCGGCGCTTCGGGATCTCGATGCTGACGTCCTTGAGGTTGTTCTCGCGCGCGCCGTGCACGCGGATCAGATCGTGGCTGTCGGCAGTGTGCGGCGCGGACGACTGCGTGTCCGTCCTCGTGGCCATGCTCATCGTGTCTCCATCTGTCGGGCGGGGGCCGCCTTCGCGGTCCCCGTCGGCGTCGCCCGGCTCGATCCGACCGGCTTCGAGCGGTACGCCTGGTTCTCCTTCGCTTCGGCCGCTTCGGCCCGTGAAGCCCCTGGGCCCCGGCCACCCGGCGCGCCCGGCCGAAGGAAGCGTCGACCAACCGGCGGCCGTCGTGCAAGGGCTCGCGGTCGGGCGTCTCGGCCACCTCGCGCCAGGCCTGCTGCGGCGCGGGGAGAAGCGGAACCAGGGGTACGGGGTGGGCGGCGCCATGGGTCTCCCCTGCTCACGAAGTTGAGAGCTTGGGGAAGGGCCGGAGCCGGTGCGCGCGGCGCACCGGTCGCCCCGCTCCTGCGGCAGCGCGTCGACCCCGTGGACCTCGGCTGCCCCGCGATCATGGACGCGCCGCGGGTGTGGCCCGGCCCCGGTCGAGGATAGCGGTACCGGTTGCGGCGCAGGGTCCGCAGGCGTCGGAGCGGATCCCCGGGGCGGGACACGGGGCGCGTGATGTCCTGTCGGCTCCGGTGGGGTGTGGACGGTGCACCTCGGACTGGCCGAGACATTGCGACAGGCGCCCGAGGGCGGCACGGAGAGGGCCGCGCGGGTGGTGTGGCGCACTTTTGCAAGCGAGTGCTTGCAAAAGTTAGCAAGATGGGTGCACCATCGAGGTATGGCATCACTCAACGTCGGCAATCTCGGTGAGTATCTGCGCGAGCAGCGGCGCAACGCGCAGCTGTCGCTGCGGCAGCTCGCTGATGCCGCGGGGGTGTCCAATCCCTACCTCAGCCAGATCGAGCGCGGGCTGCGCAAGCCGAGCGCCGAGGTGTTGCAGCAGGTCGCCAAGGCGCTGCGGATCTCCGCCGAGACCCTTTACGTGCGGGCCGGGATTCTGGATGAGCGGGAGCGGGAGGAGCTGGAGACGCGGGCGGTGATTCTGGCCGACCCGTCCATAAACGAGCGGCAGAAGAGTGTTCTGCTGCAGATCTACGACTCCTTCCGCAAGGAGAACGGGTTCGAGCCCGGACCGGAATCCGGCGTCGGAGCCGGATCGGAGACCGGCGGCGGGTCCGGAGCGGGTGCCGGTGCCGACGGCTCCCACAAGGCCGGCGGCAGCGATGCCGACTCGGCTTCAAAGCCTTGAAAGTCTTCAAAACCCTCACACTGAGTCTGATGATCCGGGAGGACCACAGTCATGGCCATCACCGATGACCTGCGCAAGACCCTCACCGACCCGACCCCCCTCTACTTCGCCGCCGGTACGGCCGACATCGCCGTCGAGCAGGCGCGCAAGGTCCCGGCGCTGATCGAGCAGCTGCGCGCGGAGGCGCCGGAGCGTATCGAGGCCGTACGCAACGCCGACCCCAAGGCCGTGCAGGAGAAGGTCGCCTCGCAGGCCAAGGAGGCGCAGGCCACCGTGCAGGCCAAGGTCACCGAGGTGATCGGGTCGTTCGACAGCGACCTGCGGAAGCTGGGCGAGAACGCCCAGGACCTGGCGCTGCGGGGCCTGGGCGTGGCCGCGGAGTACGCGGTGCGGGCCCGGGAGACGTACGAGAAGGTCGCCGAGCGCGGTGAGCAGACCGTGAGGAACTGGCGTGGCGAGACGGCCGACGAGATCGTCGAGATCGCCGTCGTCGTCGAGCCGCGCAAGGAGTCCAGGCCGACGGGCACCGCGAAGACGGAGCCGGCCGCCAAGCCCGGTCCGGCCGCGAAGCCGGGGCCGGCCAAGGCCGCGCCCGCCCCGAAGGCCGTCCGGCCGGAGAGCAAGGCGCAGGCCGCGCCCGCCAAGAAGGCGCCCGCGCGCAAGCCCGCCGCGAAGAAGACCACTCCGCCGACCGCGAAGTAGGGTCGCAACGCCCCGGCCGGATGGTGTACCGGGGCACGGGATGGGCACCTTTCGGGGTGCCCGGCTCGTTGTCCCGGTACCTTGGCCGCGAGGCGCTCATCCATTTATTAGGCGGTGCACACCATGTTGCTCACAGGATTCAGCACACTCGTCTGGCTGCTCTACATGGTCATGCTCGTCCTGGCCGTGGTCGCACTGATCATGGCCGCGACGGCCCGTGAGGACGCCTACCGGGCCGCGGACAAGCAGAAGAAGTCCTTCTGGCTGATCATCCTCGGCATCACCGTCGCCGTGAACCTCTTCGTGCCGATGCTGTTCCTGCAGCTTGCCGGAGCAGTCGCGTCCATCGTCTTCCTGGTGGACGTACGGCCCGCGCTGCAGGCGGTCTCGGGTGGCGGCCGACGCGGTGGCTCCGGCAGCGACGGGCCGTACGGGCCCTACAACGGCGGGCGTTGACCGCTCGCGGCGGTCGTGGCGCCCGCGGCGCTTGCGGAGGGCGTGGGTGGTGTCGGTTCGGGGCGGGGGCGCGGGATGCTCCGGCCCCGTTCGCCGTTCACGCCCCACCGGCGGCTGTGCTCCTGGTCGCGGTCGAGCAGCAGGACCGCGACGTCGTCGGTCAGCTCGCCGCCGTTCAGCTCCCGCGCCTCGGTGACCGCCGCCTCCAGGAGGGCCTCGCCGGTGAACCCCTCGGCCAGATGGCGGTTGATCATCGCGACCATGCCGTCCTGGCCGAGCCGCTGCGTACCGTCCGGTCCCACGCGCCCCTCGATCAGCCCGTCCGTGTACATCATCAGGCTCCAGGTGCCGCCGAGGTCCACCTGCCGGCGCGGCCATCGGGCGCGCGGCAGCAGGCCGAGGGCCGGGCCGCCGTCCTCGTACGGGAGAAGGCGCGCGGCCTGTCCGCGCCGGGCGATCAGCGGGGCGGGGTGGCCCGCCAGGCTGAGCCCGGCGCGCCTGCCCTCGGGCGCGATGTCGACGGTGCAGAGCGTCGCGAAGATCTCCTCGCTCTCCCGCTCGTGCTCGAGGACCTGCTGGAGCGTGGAGAGCAGTTCGTCCCCGCAGAGCCCGGCCAGGGTCAACGCCCGCCACGCTATGCGCAGTTCCACGCCGAGCGCAGCCTCGTCGGGGCCGTGCCCGCAGACGTCGCCGATCATCGCGTGGACGGTGCCGTCGGGCGTGCGGACCGTGTCGTAGAAGTCCCCGCCGAGCAGCGCGCGGCTGCGGCCGGGGCGGTAGCGGGCCGCGAAGCGCAGATCGGAGCCTTCGAGCAGCGGGGTGGGGAGCAGGCCGCGTTCGAGACGGGCGTTCTCCTGGGCGCGCAGCCGGGACTCGGTGAGCTGGTGCTGAGCGGTGTCGGCGCGCTTGCGTTCGACGGCGTAACGGATGGCGCGGCTGAGGAGCAGTCCGTCGAGTTCGCCGCGGCAGAGGTAGTCCTGGGCGCCGACCCGTACCGCCTCGGCGCCCAGCTCGGCGTCGTCCTCCGCCGTGAGGGCGAGGACGGCGTGGCGCGGGGCGATCCGCAGGACGTGCTTGAGGGTGGCGAGCCCGTCGGCCCGCTCGGCGTCCTCGGCCCCTTCGGGTCCGGTCGAGCGCGCCTCGTTGCCGGTGGGCAGGGCCAGGTCCAGCAGGATGCAGTCCACGTCGTCGGTGAGGAGCCGGCCCGCCTCGGTCAGGTTGCGGGCGGTGCGGATGCGGACTCGCCTGCCGGCCACGGCCGGGAGCTCCGGAACGGTGAACGTGCCCGCCGGGTCGTCCTCGATCACCAGGAGGGTGAGGTGGGCGCCGTGGGAGGTCTCCGCAGCGGGAACGGTGTGCTGTTGTTGCTGCGGTACGGGTACGGGCATCGGTTTCAGGTTTCCTTCCCTCCCCCCGAGGGCGCGGCGGAACGTCGATCGACGACCCGCCAGACGGGGACGATAGCGTTCCGCGGTGGCGGAACGGAATGCCGTTCCGCGATCGGCCGCTGTCATATGCACCGCCATAAGCCGCGTCAGGTCACGGATCCGGCGAGATGCGCGGGCGTGGGGGTGGGTATCCGGGCATGACAAAGGTCACGCGGGGTGGTGCGGGCCGGTGGCGCGGGTCACTCCCGTGCGAGCGCGGGTCGCTCCCACGAGGGTCAGGGGTCCGCCAGGGTGCCGGGGGGAGTGACCGCCGGGGCGCGCTTCGTCCCCGATCGCCGGCCGCGCTCGACGCGGCCCGCGCCCCCCGAATCCGGTCGGTGCGTCCCCGCATCCGGCCCCGCCCCCGGACCCGGTCGGTCTCCCTACTTGTCCGGGCGTACGACTCCGAGGATCTGCATCGAGCCCGCGCCCGCCAGGGTGACGTTGCGGCCGGGTCGGGGGGCGTGGATGATCGCCCCGTCGCCGATGTACATGCCCACGTGGCTGGCGTCGCCGTGGTAGATGATCAGGTCGCCGGGGCGCATGTCCTTGACGGCGATGTGCGGCAGCAGCCGCCACTGCTCCTGCGAGGTGCGCGGGATCGGCCGGCCCGCTGCCGCCCAGGCCTGTGACGTCAGCCCCGAGCAGTCGTACGAATCGGGGCCCTCGGCCCCCCAGCGGTACGGCTTGCCGATCTGCGCGGTCGCGAAGGCCACCGCCTCCTTGCCGCTCGCGCTCGCCTCGCGGTTGATGTCCTTCAGGGCGCCGGAGCTGAGCCAGGCCGTCTGCTGCTTGTACTCCGCCTCCTGCTCCAGCTTCAGCAGGCGGGCCCGCTCCTCCTTCTTCAGCTGGGATTCCAGCTTCTTCGCCGCGGCGATCTGCGCGTTGATCTTCTTCTTGGCCTCGGCCTGTTTGAGGCGGCTCGCTTCGAGCTTCTCCCAGTTGGTGCTCGCGTCCTGGGTGTACGTCTCCAAGTCCTGCTGGGTCCTGGTCAGTTCGCCGAGGACGCCCCGGGCTGCCTGCTGGCCCTCCCTGACCCGGGTCACCCCGTCCAGGAACAGCTGCGGGTCGTCGCTGAGCATCAGTTGGGCGCCGGGCGGCAGTCCGCCGGAGCGGTACTGCTCGCGGGCCTGGGCGCCCGCCTGGCTCTTGAGTTCGGCGATCTTCGCCTGGCCCGCGACTATGGCCCGGGCCAGCCTGACGATCTCGCCGGACTGCTTCTCGGCCTTCTCCTCGGCGAGGTTGTACGCGTCGGTGGCCGCCCCGGCCTTGCGGTAGAGGGCGTCGATCTCCTTGCGTACCTCTTCGAGGGTCTTCTTCGGCTTCGCCGCCTCGGACCCGGAAGCGGGCTGCGATGCGGAGGGAGAGGGGGGTGGGGGCGCGGCGAATGCCTGGACCGGCGCGGTGAGTACGGTCAGCGCGCAGGCCAGAGTGATCGCGGCTGCGGCACAGTGACGTCGGTTCACGAGATCCCCCTCCGAATGAACCCGATGAAACTTATGAAGCCTGTGGAACCGGTAGATACAACGAATCTGATTTACCGTCAGTAACTTTGGTCGATGACGAGATCGTGCCATGCCGTCCCGAAAAGCAACAGAGGCACACGGCCGCTGTCCTGACGGCCCCGTGGTCGCTGTCGCTCCCCTTCGTCTGGACGAACGATGCCTCGTCCGTGTTCCCGACCGCCTCCTCGAACGCGCGTTCGCCAGGGCTATTCAGCGCGTGTTGGGCTGTCGGCCGGGCCGGACGGCGGCCCATTTCACCGTGACTTCGCCCTGGCGCCAGCGCCGCACCCCGTCCGCCAGCGGCCAGTCGGCCGACAGCGACCGCACCGCCGTGATCCAGCGCTGCCGGGCACCCAGCGAGGCGTACGGGGCGGCCGCGGCCCACGCCCGGTCGAAGTCCCGCAGGAAGGCGTGGACCGGCTCGCCCGGCACATTGCGGTGGATCAGCGCCTTGGGCAGGCGTTCCGCGAGGTCGGAGGGGCGCTCCAGGGAGCCGAGCCGGGTCGCGAAGGTCACCGTGCGCGGACCCTCCGGGCCTAGCGCCACCCAGACGTGCCGGCGCCCGATCTCGTCGCACGTCCCCTCCACCAGCAGCCCGCCCGGCGCGAGGCGGTCGCACAGCCGTTGCCAGACCGCGGCGACCTCGTCCTCGTCGTACTGGCGCAGCACGTTCGCCGCCCTGATGAGGTCGGGACGGGTGGGGAGCGGTATCTCGAAGCCGCCGTGCAGGAAGGTGAGGCCCTCGCGTTCGTACGGTTTCGCCGCCGCGACCCGCTCCGGGTCGATCTCGATGCCGGTCACCGTCGTGCGCGGCTCGGCGGTGCGCAGGCGCTGGAGCAGCTCGACGGCGGTCCAGGGCGCGGCGCCGTACCCGAGGTCGACGGCGACGGGGGCGTCGGCGCGGCGCAGGGCCGGGCCGTGGGTGGCGGCGATCCAGCGGTCCATGCGGCGGAGCCGGTTCGGGTTGGTGGTCCCGCGGGTCGCGGTGCCGATGGGGCGCATGACAGCGAGCGTAACGATTCCGCGGGGGTGGCAGGCGGCGCGGGGCCCGGCCCCGCTTCCCGGCCCCGGCGTTCGGCTCCCGCACCGTAATGATTTGGTAAAGCGGAAATGAAAGGGGGAATTCCACTGTTGCAGCCCCTTGCGAGGGGCTCAAGTCCCTCCGCTGTCATGCCCTGAGTGAGGAGGACCGGACGACGTGAGTCAGTACGTCTCCCGGCTCGGCAGCAGCCGCGTCGCGCCGCGCCTCAGGTTCCCCACCGCGTTCCCCGGCGGTCACCGCAAACCCCGCCGTGTAGCGATGCTCTCCGTGCACACCTCGCCGCTGCACCAGCCGGGCACGGGTGACGCGGGCGGCATGAACGTCTACATCGTGGAGCTGGCCAGGCGCCTCGCCGCGATCAACATCGAGGTCGAGATCTTCACCCGGTCCACCACCGGCGGGCTGCCCCCGACGGTCGAGCTGGCGCCCGGCGTCCTGGTCCGGCACGTCGACGCGGGACCGTACGAGGGTCTGGCCAAGGAGGAGCTGCCCGCCCAGCTCTGCGCCTTCACGCACGGCGTGATGCAGGCGTGGGCCGGTCAGCGCCCCGGCTACTACGACCTGGTCCACTCCCACTACTGGCTCTCCGGTCATGTCGGCTGGCTCGCGGCCCAGCGCTGGGGCGTCCCGCTCGTCCACGCCATGCACACCATGGCCAAGGTCAAGAACGCGTCGCTCGCCGCGGGCGACACCCCCGAGCCGGCCGCCCGCGTCATCGGCGAGACCCAGATCGTGAGCGCGGCCGACCGGCTGATCGCGAACACCGCCGGAGAGGCGGAAGAGCTCGTCCGCTTCTACGAGGCCGATCCCGGGGCCGTCGCGGTCGTCCACCCCGGGGTCAACCTGGACCGCTTCCGCCCGGCCGACGGTCGGGCGGCGGCGCGTGCGCGCCTCGGACTGCCGCGGGACGCCCTGATCCCGCTCTTCGCGGGGCGCATCCAGCCGCTGAAGGCCCCGGACGTGCTGCTGCGGGCCGTCGCCGCCCTGCTGGACCTCGATCCCTCGATGCGTACCCGGATGGTCGTACCGGTCGTCGGCGGCCCCAGCGGCAGCGGGCTCGCCAAGCCGGAGGGGCTGCAGAAGCTGGCCGCCCGGCTCGGCATCGCGGACGTCGTACGGTTCCACCCGCCGGTCGGGCAGGACCAGCTCGCCGACTGGTTCCGGGCCGCGTCCGTGCTGGTCATGCCCTCGTACAGCGAGTCCTTCGGCCTGGTCGCCATAGAGGCCCAGGCGGCCGGCACCCCGGTCGTCGCGGCGGCCGTCGGCGGGCTCCCGGTGGCGGTGCGGGACGGGGTCAGCGGCTTCCTGATACCGGGGCACGACCCGCAGGCGTACGCCCAGGCGCTGGGCCGGTTCGCCGACGCACCGGAACTGGTCGCCCGGATGGGTGCGGCCGCTGCCACACACGCCCAGGGCTTCGGCTGGGACACCGCCGCGTCCGCGACCGCCGACGTGTACACGGCCGCGATGCACGAACATCGCCGTCGCGTACGCTCGCACCATGGCTGACGTACCCGACGAAGCGGCAACGGCTGTGGCGGCGACGGCGCAGGCCACACAGGTCGCGCAGGTCATCGAGGCGACCCTGGAGGACGCCGGGCTCGTCTGGGAGAGCCCCGAACCCGGTGGCTACGTCGTCACGCTGCCCGGCACGCGCAAGCTGTCCACCACCTGCTCACTGCGCGTCGGCAAGCACTCGCTCTCCCTCAACGCCTTCGTCGTCCGCCACCCGGACGAGAACGACGCGGCGGTCCACCGCTGGTTGCTGGAGCGCAACCTCCGCCTCTTCGGCGTGAGTTACGCGATCGACCCACTCGGCGACATCTATCTCGTCGGCAAGCTGCCGCTCTCCGTGGTCACCCCGCAGGAGCTGGACCGGCTGCTCGGCACGGTCCTGGAAGCGGCCGACGGCTCGTTCAACACTCTGCTGGAGCTGGGTTTCGCGAGCGCGATCCGCAAGGAATACGACTGGCGTGTGTCGCGCGGTGAATCCACGCGGAACCTCGACGCATTCACGCATCTGACCCAGCGCCCGGCCGACTGACCGTCGGCGGCGGTTCGGCGTCCCGGCACACCGGGCTCCTCCATACGAAGCTTCCCCGTCAGGGACTTCCCCGGTGCACGACTCCTTCGCCGTGCCGGGGGGTCGTGGCATGCTCGCCGCCGTTGCGGACATGAGCGTCGTTCGCATGCATGGAAGGCTGCGGGTCGGTGGGGTCAGCCCCTTGCCCGCAGCGCCGACTCCACGTCCTCCAGCGCCGACACGAGCTGCGGAGCGACCTCCGTCCAGGCCCGGTCCAGGTGCTCCCGCGGAACGCGGCGCGGGACGGTCTCCACCAGCATGATCAGGTAGAGGTAGCAGCGGTACAGCGCGAGTCGCAGCCGCACGGACGCGTCGAACAGGACCGGGCGTCCGGTGCCCTGCGCGTACCCGGTAAGGAAGTCCGCGTCGTCCTCCATGTCCGCGAACAGCGCGAGCGATACGAAGTCGGCGACCGGGTCGCCCCAGAACATCCGCTCGCCGTCGATGATCCCGCCGATGGTGCGTGCGCCGGGCTCCCCGTCGACGAGCAGGTTGCCCTGCCACAGGTCGAAGTGGACCAGGGCGGGCCGGGTGACGTCGTCGAGTACGGGGGACGCGGCGGCGAACAGCGCACGGATACCGGCCGGCGATCGCGGCAGTCGGGCGTGGTAGGTGTCGGCGTCGGCGAGGACGGCGTCGGTCATCGCGGTGAACGCCTGCCGCCAGGTCGGCGACAGCGGCCCCAACGCCTGCCCCGGATAGCCGAATCCGGCGGGGCCCGTGACGGAGTGCAGGCGGGCGACGATCCGTCCCAGCTCGTTCCTGAGCCGGCGCTCTTCCGCGTCGGACATGGCGGCGGGGGCGATTTCGTTCCAGGGCCGGCCCGGGCACGCCGACATGATCACGTACGGACCGGTCGGGGACGCGGGTGAGGCGGATGGATCCAGGAACTCCGGGAACACCGAGAGCTGTGGGAAATCAGGGAACGTCGGTAGCTGTGAGGTGAGTTCGCTGTGCAGGACGCGGGGGACCACTGCTGTCGACGCACCCGCGCGGCCGTAGAACTCGACCTCGTTGACCAGCAGATCGCGCTCGTAGCTCATGAGCGTTCCGGCGACCGCGGGCGGCGGTATCTTCACCACCCAGTCGCTGCCGTCGGTGAGAGCGACCCGGGTCACGGCGTTGAACGTGCCTCCGGCGAGGGGAGTGCATGCGGTGATCCGTTCCTTCGGCACGCCAACGGACCGGAGAACGCGCGCAGTTGTCTCATCCATCTGCATGGGTAGAAATGCCCCTTTGTGTCGGAAGTCGTTAGGGCTTGCGGTGAAGGGCTGTGCCTTCACGGGACGATCACGGCGCCGTCACGATCGCATCCCGTGCCCTCCTTTGTTGATCAACAAACAAACTCCCGCTCATAAAGTAGGCAAAACCCGAAGACTCCAGCTCAGAGAGACGGACCGGACTCATGCGATCCACCGCCATACGCCGTACCGCTGTTGCCGCCGCCGCGGCGTCCCTGGCCCTGCTCGCCGCCGGTTGCGGTGGCGGCTCGGACTCCGATTCCGGCGGCAAGGGTGCGGATGCCAAGGGCAAGGAGTCCGCGGCCGCGAAGCCGGCGGCCAAGGCGCTGACCGCTGCCGAGTTGGAGAAGGTCGCGCTCGCCCAGGGTGACGTCAAGGGGCACAAGATTTCCGAGGCCGCGGCCAAGGATGTGGTGCCCGTCGACGACATCAAGGTCGAGAAGGAGGTCTGTGCACCGCTCGCGCACGCGCTGATGGGCGCGGAGGTCGGTGAGCCCGGCGCGTTCACCAAGCGGACTGTCGTCAGCGAGCCCAAGAAGGGCAGCATGGACAAGGACAGCGCGGACCCCGAAGAGGCGTTCAAGACGGCCTTCGACATCACGACGACGCAGCTGGCCCTGGGCTCGTACGACGGCAAGGGTGCGGAGGAGTCGGTCGCCTCCCTGCGTACCGCGGCCACCGAATGCGCGGGCGGGTTCGACTTCACGGCGGCCGGTGAGAAGCAGAAGGTCAGCAAGATCACCGAGGAGCAGGTCAAGGGCGGCGAAGAAGCGGTCGCCTGGACGGTGCAGCTGGAACAGGGCGGGGAAAAGGGGCAGTTGAAGCTGGTGGCCCTGCGTCAGGGCTCCACGCTGGCCTCGTTCTCCTCGATGAACCTGGCTGCGATGGGTGGGGGCGGGGACTTCGAGCTGCCGACCGCGGTGGTCGAGGCCCAAGCCGCCAAGCTGGCGTAGGGTTCCTGTACGGACATAAGTGAGTATTCGTACTCATGGTCGATGTCTCGTGCTCCGGGCAGGCTGGGTCGTACCAACCACCCCGAGGGAGGCAACTGTGCACGGAAGCAACCGACGCGGCCGCGCGGGCCGGTTCGCGGTCGGCATCGCCCTGGTCTCCGCGACCGCGGCGCTGCTGACCGCGGGCTGCTCGCTCCAGGACGCGACGTGCGGCGGCGGCGAATACCCGGTCATGACCGTCGGGAGCACCGGATCGGCGTGCGTGCCCAATGGCGAGGATCCGCCGAAGGGGTACGTCCGCTATCCGAAGGGCAAGGTTCCCGAGCACGTGGGCGACAAGTGGGACACGTACTGGGAGACCCACTCCGTGGATGAGAACGGCAGGATCATCGACGTTCCGGCGGACTCCGGGGAGTGAGCACGTCCCGCTCGGAGGCGCCGGTGGCCTGCGCCCGGGACCGGTTTGTTCAGGGCAGCGGTACGAGCCTCACCACGGTGACGGTCAGGACCGACCCGGAGACGTAATAGAGCACGATCGCCCCGGCGACCGTCGCCTCGCGGCGGTCGCGCTCGCTCTTGACGGCCGACGACCCGTGTCCGTACGGGTCGAGGCCCAGGGTGCGTACCATCTCGTCGCGGAAGGATTCGCCTTCGCGCATCTTGGCCAGGGTGTCGTCGGCGGGTGGGGCGTAGGAGATGCGGAAGCTCAAGCGACGGTCCGCCTCTCGGCCTCGTCCTGTGCCAGCCGGTCCAGGATCTTCTCGGCCTCCGGATCGGGCACGGCCTCCAGCATCCAGTGGCGCATGACCGCCTGGATCTCGCCCACACCGGCGTCGTTGATGGCGCGGTCGAACTCCGCGCGTCTCTCTTCGGGAAGGGTCGCCCGGATGTCCGGGATGCTGTTGGGTACGTCGACTTCGGCTCCGCCGACGAAGGTCTTCAGGGGCTCGCCCATGATTGCTCTCCCCGCTCTCCTTGCTCTCTCCGCACGGCCCGCCCCGTCGGCTCCGCCCTTGCGCGGGCCGGTACTTGGGTCACGTTAGCGCCAGGTCCGGAGGCGGACGCGGAGCCCACGCGATATGTTTCCGCCGGGACCGGAACATCATGGGGCATATTGCCGCGCGACGGGGCGTCAGGTGTCGGCAAGAGCTGGGCGGCCCGCCAACTGGCCGCTGAAGCGGGGTTTTTCGTGGTCGAGTTCGACGACTTGGTCGGCGCCGTCGAGGCCATGACGACGGCCGAACACCACCCCGGCCTCCACTAATTCGACGGCATTCCCGACACCGCACACCACCGGGCAGGAAGCAATGATCAAGGCCTCGACGCGCCACCGCCAATCATCTCGTCAGTAGTGTTTCGCACCTCGTTATTCCGACCGACAAGGTAGTTGCGTTGAAATGGCGCGCACTGCCTGGGATGCGGAGTAGTAACTGCCGGTCAAGTCGGCTGCCCGGGCGTCAACTTCAAGTTGATCGCCGTCCCATGCGCCGTGTTGCTCGTCCTATGGCGCTCGGCCCCGAGCCATCGGTGGCACGGGAGCGACGATTCTTCAGCCTGCGCCGTGGGGCGGGCGAGTTGTGGCTCGATGCGCCCCGCAAGCTTGATTTGTCAAATAGTGCAGATTGCGAGGCATTGACGAAAGGCGCAAGCTGGAGATATGGGGAACTACCCCATGGGCGTTCAGCCTTTGGTGCGTAACCACTGAGGACACGAAGGGCGTCGCAGATTCACGATCTTGAGGGGGCACAGCCATGTCTAGCGCATCCAGGCGGCGAATCCCCGGTTTCATCGGCGCTACGGCTTTGATCTCGGCTCTTGCTTTTTCAGGAGCCGCTCCTGTCGCGGAAGCGGCACAGCCGGCGCAGGCAGCGTCCACGTCGCAGGCCGTTGCCAGGTCCATTGACACGGCGCAGCAGAGAACTGCGCCAACCGCCGGACAGTGCTTCCGTCACGGTGAACGAGTGCCGTGCAACGACAACAACTTCAACCAGGACCAGAACCGGCACAACGGGCGGCACAACAACGAGGACAATCAGCAGAACAATCAGCAGAACAACCAGCAGAACAACCAGCAGAACAACCAGCAGAACAACCAGCAGAACAATCAGCAGAACAATCAGCAGAACAACCCGAACGCTGGTTGCCACATCACCACCACGAAGACCGTCGATGTGGCAACGGGGAAGTCCCAAGAGGTGACTGAGACCATTTGCCTCCCGGCGGCGTAGTCGAGATGCGGGTGGGTGAGAGCGGCGACTGATGAGGGAAGGGGCCGAAGGTGACGCCCCGAGCAACCGTGGTGACAACCCGGCCCTGTTCGGGAGAGCGTCGGTTGGGGCGGACCGGCGATGCCGCCCAGCACGGCAAGGGGTGCGAGCGCACGACGGAGTCGCGACCTCCGGGTCGCCACCGCTCGCACCCCGAAGCCCGGGTGCTCGGCGTCGTACGTGAACACTTGGCCGCCGCCGGGACGTTACCGCGACGCCTCGCGGCGCCGGGGTCGGCCCACCGTCACCTGCCGTCGGCGTAGTCGCCGGCGGCCGTCGCGCCGCCCGTCGTGGACATCTCGCTGAAGGCCCAGCGCCAGTAACCGTCCCTGGACGCCTTGACCGTACGTGGTGTTCAGGTTGCCCGAGGAGTTCGCTCTGACCCGGTCACCAAGCGGTCGTACCCGTAAGGTGCGGCTCCATGAACATCGACTTCCGGCGCCTGAGCGACTCCGACGCTGATGCCCTCGTCCGCTTTCTGACCGGAGAGAGGTGGCCCTTCCACGTGATCGGCGAGGTGGACGATGCGACAGCGCGTCAATGGGTCGCCGAGGGGCGCTTCGCGAGCGAGGAGAACCGCAGCTTCTGGATCGTTGCGGACGGGACCCCCGTCGGTCTGGTCCGGCTCATGGACCTGGCCGACGATACGCCCATGTTCGATCTGCGGATCGAGGCCGCGCACCGGGGCAGCGGCATCGGCGCGCAGGCTGTGACATGGCTGACGCGCTACCTGTTCACGGAGTTCCCGGAGGTGCGTCGCGTCGAGGGCACTACCCGACAGGACAACGTTCCGATGCGGCGCGTCTTCCTGCGCTGCGGCTACGTCAAGGAAGCGCACTACCGCGACGCGTGGCCGGCATACGACGGAACGGTCCACGACACCGTCGGCTATGCGATCCTGCGCCGCGACTGGACGGCGGGCACCGTAACGCTTCCTCCGTGGGACGACGACCCGATCGACTAGATGGTGCGGCACCAGGGACTCGTGGACTCCGACGAACAGGGACGCCGCGATGACCAGGGCGGTCATGACGTGCCCCGCAGTTCCGCGATCACGCTGCGGATGTCGGTGCGCGGTCCGCGGTTGTAGGGGAGCTTGGACAACAGAACGCCCATGGCGCAGGAGTTGCTCAGAGCCGCGTACGTCAGGCCGGCGCCGACCGCGGTGCCGATGAGGTGCGCGCCGGGAACGAAGAGGCCCACCAATCCGGTCGCAAGGACGATCGAACCGGCGACGAGCCGGACCTGGCGCTCCATGTCCCAGCGGTCGGTGCCGCGGTTCGCGGGAGCGCCTGCCATCTCCCAGGCGTTGATGCCGCCCTCCAGTACACGGAGGTTCGGCAGGCCGGCCTCGGCCAGAGCCTTTTCGGCCTGGGCGGCACGGGTCCCGGAGCGGCAGACCAGGATGACGTCCTCGTCGAGGTGGGCCAGCATTTCGTTCCGGTGCTCGCGCAGGGTGGCGAGAGGCACGTTGTAGGCGCCTGGGATGTGGACCGTGCGGAACTCGCCGGGCGTGCGCACGTCGAGGATTCGCGGTGCGCGTTCCTCCTGTACGAGGCGGTGCAGGACGGCGGGCGTGATCGAGGAGGTCTGGGTGGACTTCTCAGCCATGGGAGGCTCCGTTCGGAGAGAGTTTGATACGCCGGGGGTATTGATCGGAATCGGCTGGGTGACCGCCCCGGACGGAGGACGACCCCTGCCCGGGGCGTGCTCGAAAGTCGCGGGAGAAGGACGGTCAGACGTCGGCGGGTTCCGCCGACAGGGCCCAGGCGGCGTAGCCGCCGAGAAGGTCGGAGACGTCCTCGAAGCCGCGGTGGCGCAGCAGGCTGGCCGCGATCGAGGAGCGGTGGCCGCCGGCGCAGTGCACGACGAGGGGCCGGTCGGTGGGGATCTCGTCCAGGCGCGTGGGCAGTTCGCTCAGGGCGATGTGCGTGGCGCCCTCGATGAAGCCGTTCGCGCCGCGTTCTCCGCAGGCGCGTACGTCGACGACGAGCGGGGGGTTTTCTCCTCGCAGGGCGGTGCGCAGCTGTGCAGCGGTCAGGCGGCTCGCGGGAGCGACCTCCTCGGCCAGCTCCTTCAGGGCGTCCTCGGGGTTGCGGAGGTAGCCCATCGCACGGTCGAAGCCGATGCGGGCGAGGCGGGTGACGACTTCCTCCTCCCGGTTCTCCGGAGCCATGACGATCAGCTCGTCGGCCGGGTCGAGGACGGTGCCGGCCTGTTCGGCGAACCGGCCCTCGGCGGGTACGTTGACCGCCCCGCGCAGGTGACCGTTGGCGAACTCCTGCGGGTCCCGGGCGTCGACCACGACCGCCCCCGCCTGTCGCAGCTCGGTGAACTCGGCCAGGGACAGCGGGCGGGGCGCCGCGGCCGAGTCGAACAGGAGGCGTTCCTTGCGGTTGAGTTCCGCGTCGAAGGCGAAGTACCCGGGTGCGGCGGACTGGCCGGCGGTGACGAGCGCGACGAAGTCCTCGCGGCTCATCGGCGCGCAGGCGTAGTTGGTGGCGCGCTGTTCTCCGATGGTGGACTGCTTCTCGGTGGAGAGGTTCTTGCCGCAGGAGGAGCCGGCGCCATGGGCGGGGAAGACCCGGACCGCGTCGGGCAGCGCCATCAGCTTGTTCTGGACGCTGTCGTGAAGCATCCCGCCGAGTTCGTCCGCGGTCACGCCCACGGAGGCGAGCAGGTCGGGGCGGCCGACGTCGCCGATGAACAGTGCGTCGCCGGTCAGCACTCCGTAGGGAACCGCGTCGTCGGCGTGCTCGTACACCAGGACGCTGATCGACTCGGGGGTGTGGCCGGGGGTCTCCATGATCTGCAAGGTGACATCGCCGAGGGAGACACGTTCGCCGTCGGTGAGCTTGCGGATGGGGTACTCGGTCTCGGCGCGGTGGCCGTAGCCGATCCAGGCGCCGGTGTGGTCGGCCAGCTCCAGGTGGCCGGCGATGAAGTCGGCGTGGAAGTGGGTGTTGATGACGCCCACGACGGTGAAGCCGTGCGCCCGGGCGTCGGCCAGGTACTCCGAGACGTCTCTGCGCGGGTCGACGACCACGGCCCGGCCGGTCGTCTCGTCGGCGATCAGGTACGACGCCTGGGAGAGGCAGTCGAGGTAGTACTGGGTGAAGAACACGGCAAACCCTCCATCGGGGACGCGCACCCGGCCGGGTGCGGAAAGTTGATCGAAGACGCGTCGGCGCCTTCCGAATGGGCCCGGGGTTCGGGCTTCAGGCGGCCTCGGTCGCAGCGCCGCGGTCGATGGGGCGACCTGCCCGGGCCCAGGCGACGGTGCCGCCCGCGACCGAGACGGCATCCACGCCGAGCGTCCGGAGGTGCTCGGTGGCCCGGTCACTGCGGTTGCCACTCGCGCAGATCACGTAGACGGTCCGCTCTCCGGGCAGGGCACCCACGACGGCGTCGAGTGCGGACAGGGTGCGAGGCGGGCGCCGGGCACGTGGCCGGCCCCGTACTCGTCCGGCTCCTGGACGTCGATCACGCGCGTCGTTCGCGAGCTCCGCCGCGCAGACCTTCAGATCCACTTCGCGCATGAAGAACCCTCGCTTCCAGATACCCCCCTAGGTATGTGTGTCTTCGACCGTAGGCGGGCCCGCGACAGGAAGTCAAATACCCCTACGGGTATTGCGCGTCACATACGAAAAATACCAGTGGGGGTATCCTGGCCTGCGGGTAATCGGATCTTGAGGGGGATGGAAGGGGCGATGGAACGGTGGACGGGCGGGTCTCGCCCTCGCGTGGAGTGACGGCTGGGCCTCCGGGAGAACTGGGCTCGGTTCTCGGCTACGCGGCTTTACCCACCTGTTCGGGCAGTGGCCCGTGTCGGGCGGCCGGCTCCTGATACTGCTCCTGCGGCCCCAGTGGCCTCGTGAGGTGCCACAGCTCGTTCCGCCGGTCGAGAGCCTGGATCCGGCGACTACGTCCGTGTGGTGTGGGTGAAGCCGAGGGAGGTCAGTCCTTCGGCCTGGCACAGGCGGTCGGAGGGGCCGTCGACCTCTGTCTGGAGCAGTTGATAGGCGGCGCCGCGGGACTGGCCCCAGCGCATCGCGGCCCGCCACAGGACGCGTCCGAGTCCCTGCCCTCGGGCCGCGGGCAGGACGGCGAAGTATTGCGGCATGAGCTGGGGGCGTCCGATGGCGTCGGGGCGTACTTCCATGGGGCCGATCGCTCCCACGATGCGGTCCGCAACGGCGGCGGCGAGGACGGGCCCGCACTGCCCGGCCCGCATCCGGGTGCAAAGGAAGGCCAGGCCGTCGCCCGCCATGGCCTCGGCGAACGGGGCGAAGGTCTCCTGCACGGTGGCCGGCCAGTCGGTGAGGGGGGCGACCGGGCCGCCCGGGTCGGGGCAGGGGCCGGTGGTGAAGTCCTTCAGCTGAATGCGGGTGCCGCGCGGGTGTGCGGTCTCGGGGCCGAGGGGGCGTACAACCTTCGCGTCGACCACGTCGTGCGCGGCTGCGAGCTTCGCGGCAAGTTCGGCGGCCCCGCCCACGATGCTGCCGTGGTGTCCGTAGGCGAAGACCTTGACGGTGCCGCGTCCGCGTCGGTTCAGGGTGGGGATGAGGGTGTGCTCGGGCTGGTGGACCACGTCTTCGCGGAGGACTTTCTCCTCCTTCTCGCTGCCCCAGCGCTGGTCCTTGTCGTAGGGCAGGAAGTCCCCGGTGTCGGCCGCTCGCAGAGTGTCCTCGAAGAGGTCGGCGGTGAGGGCCTCGGGGTGGACGGGCCCGAGGGTCGGCACGATCGGTGCGGTCAGTTGGGGCCGGAGCCAGTCCCAGCGGAAGAACATGAGCGGCACCCTAACGGTGGGCCGGGCAGGGCTCAGGCCCCGACGCGAGCACGCCGGGGCCTGAACGGAGTCGACCGGATCTGTCGGTCAGTGGGGGTTGTCGTCACCGGCGTCGCGGGAGCATTCCGCGCTCTCCACGATGACGTCGAGGTCCTGGGGTCGGCGGAGCGGCTTTGGGCTGGAGCTGCTTTGGAACCCGCCAGGGCCGGCTGACACCTGCCGTCCCACGCCGGGCAGCGGAATCACCTAGTGCCGTGACCGGCAATGTTTGCCCCATGAAGAGCGTCGTCCGGTGCGAGCGATCGCAAGGCGGCCGGGAGCCCTTGGATGGGGTCTCCCCTGCTCGAACGAAGTTGAGAGCTCGGGGAAGGAGCTACCAGGGCTTTTGGCCAACGCGGAAGGGGGTCCCCCCTGGCCCTCAAGGCCTTGGGGGAGTGCGTGCTGGGCGGCGCGACGGGGCAAAGCTTGCCGGGAGGGGCACTAGTCGCCGACGCGAGCCACAAGCAGCGGTTGGAAGAAGCCCGTCTCCTGCGGCATCCGCCACCCGAGGTCGACAAACCCGGCCTCGGCTGCGAGGCCGGCTAGTTGGTCCTGGCCGAGTGCCCAGTAGGTGGTCCGGCGGACCTGGACGCGCCACTCTCCGCCTTCCGGAAGCAGTTGGAAGTGCTCCAAGTCGTAGTGTTCGCCGTCGTCATGCCAGTGCCAGAGCTGGAAGGTGACGGTTCGTTCTCCGCTGTCGGCGCAGTCGGCGATCCGGTGGACTTGCGGCGGCGTCGAAGCCGGGCGCTCGCGCACCAGGTCGTCATAGGGACGTGTGCTGACCAGCAGCCGGCCGGCGGGACGCAGCACGCGACGCATCTCGGCCAGCGCAGCGTGCACATCCCGCTCTGTCAGCAGGTGAGGCAGCGAGTTGTCGGCGCAGACGACGGTGTCGAACTGGTCGTCGGGAAACGGGAGGTGTCGCATGTCTGCGGCGGCTGTGCGCAGGCTCAGGCTCCGGCGGGCGGCCTCACGGGCAGCGCGGGCGGCGGCGCGGGGGCTGAGGTCGGTCCCCGTGACGCGGTGCCCGCGCAGCGCCAGGCCGATGGCCTGCGTGCCGATGCCACAGGAACAGTCGAGCACCGCCGCACGATCCTGGCCGATCAGGGCATCCAGGGCGTCCCCCTGCCTACGGACGCTCACGTCCCAGTCTGAGTAGATCAGGTGGTAGTCGTCGGCCAGTTCGTCATAGAAGCGCGCCACCGATGTCTTGGACATGGCCCGAAACTACCGGGCCTGATTCCCCGGAGGCCCTGCTCGCCCAGGCCCGCGAGGTCTACCCCCGCGACCGGCGCCTACGAGTGGCGGCGTGCTCGCAATGTCTGACGGCCCGACCGGGCAACCGACGGCCCACAGACGGCCCAGCCCACACCAAAGCCCCCGCCCCGCGAGAAACTCGCAGGTCGGGGGCTTGCCAGTGTCGCGTTACTTCTTCTTGCCCTGATTCTTCACGGCCTCGATGGCGGCCTTCGCGGCGTCCGGGTCGAGGTACGTACCGCCCGGCTTGATCGGGCGGAAGTCGGCGTCCAGCTCGTAGGCGAGCGGGATGCCCGTCGGGATGTTCAGGCCCGCGATGTCGGCGTCGGAGATGCCGTCGAGGTGCTTGACCAGGGCGCGGAGGCTGTTGCCGTGGGCGGCGACCAGGACCGTACGGCCGGCCAGGAGGTCCGGGACGATGCCGTCGTACCAGTACGGCAGCATGCGGACGACGACGTCCTTGAGGCACTCGGTGCGCGGGCGCAGCTCCGGCGGGATCGTCGCGTAGCGCGGGTCGTCGCTCTGGGAGAACTCGGTGCCGTCCTCCAGGGCGGGCGGCGGGGTGTCGTACGAGCGGCGCCAGAGCATGAACTGCTCCTCGCCGAACTCGGCGAGCGTCTGCGCCTTGTCCTTGCCCTGCAGGGCGCCGTAGTGGCGCTCGTTCAGCCGCCAGGAGCGGTGGACGGGGATCCAGTGGCGGTCCGCGGATTCCAGCGCGAGCTGCGCGGTGCGGATGGCGCGCTTCTGGAGGGAGGTGTGCAGGACGTCGGGGAGCAGGCCGGCATCCTTGAGCAGCTCACCGCCGCGGACTGCTTCCTTCTCGCCCTTCTCGGTGAGGTTGACGTCCACCCAGCCGGTGAACAGGTTCTTCGCGTTCCATTCGCTCTCGCCGTGGCGGAGGAGGATCAGCTTGTACGGTGCGTCGGCCATGGCTCCGAGCGTAATCGAAGCCGTACGAGCGCTGCGCGGCCGGTCACAGGGCGGACAGGTGGGGGGACGGATGGGGGACAGGGGGCGGGCGAGAGGGGTGTGGCCGGCTCGGGTGCGTGACGATTGACGGGCGGCGTCAATTGAGTAGCGGACTGGAATCCGGGGTTCGTAATGTTCGGGTGACCATCGGGCCTCTTACCGATGGTGTCCGTTCTGTACTTCCCTGGGGGGATTCCGTATGTCTGTCGCCGGTCTCAGACGGGCCGCACGTGAATCCGTGTCCGGTCTCCCCAGGGAGTTCTGGTGGCTGTGGACCAGCACGCTGGTCAACCGCCTCGGGGCGTTCGTCGCCACGTTCATGGCGCTCTACCTGACCCTGGACCGGGGCTACTCCGCCTCGTACGCCGGTCTGGTCGCGGCGCTGCACGGGCTCGGCGGGGTCGTCTCCTCGCTCGGGGCGGGGGTGATGACGGACCGGCTCGGCCGGCGGCCCACCATGCTCATCGCGCAGACCTCGACCGCCGTGTCCGTGGCCGTCCTCGGGTTCATGGTCCATCCGGTGGCGATCGCGGCCGTCGCATTCGTCGTGGGCATGGCCAGCAACGCCTCGCGGCCCGCCGTGCAGGCCATGATGGCGGACATCGTCCGGCCCGAGGACCGGGTGCGGGCCTTCTCTCTCAACTACTGGGCGATCAATCTCGGCTTCGCCGTCTCCTCGGCGGGGGCCGGGTTCGTCGCCGAGTACAGCTATCTCGCCGGGTTCCTGGGCGAGGCCGCGATGACGCTGGTCTGCGCCTTCGTCGTCTTCATGAAGGTGCCCGAGTCGCGGCCCGAGAAGGCGGCGGCGGTGCCCGGCCGTGCGGTCGGCGGCGCGGACGAGGTCCGGCTCTCCACGGTGCTGCGCGACGGGCGGTTCATGAGCGTCGTCGGGCTGTCCTTCGTGATCGCGCTGATCTTCCAGCAGGGGTACGTGGGGCTGCCGGTGGCCATGGGGGCGGACGGGTTCTCCAGCTCCGACTTCGGCACCGCCGTCGCCGTCAACGGTGTGCTGATCGTGGTGCTCCAGATCCCGGTCACCCGCTTCATCCAGCACCGCGATCCGCGTCGGCTGCTCATCGTGTCGTCGCTGCTCGCGGGGTACGGATTCGGGCTGACCGCGTTCGCCGGGTCCGTCGCCGTGTACGCGCTGACCATCTGCGTCTGGACGGTCGCCGAGATCGTCAACTCGCCCATCCAGACCGGTCTCGTGGTCCGGCTCTCGCCCGCCCAGGGCCGCGGCCGCTATCAAGGCATGTACACGATGTCCTGGTCCGCGGCGGCGCTGATCGCACCGCTGATGTCGGGTGTGGTGATCGACCGCTTCGGGGCGGCGTGGCTGTGGGGCACCTGCGCCGTCCTGGGGACCGGGGCCGCGCTCGGGTACTGGCTGCTGATGCGGAATCTGCCGGGGGAGGACGGGGCGGAATCCGCGGGCGGCAGCCGGGTGGCGGAGAGTGGCGGCGGCGAGGGGAGCGGTGTCCGCGCCGCTGCCGGGGCCGAGCCTTCCGTCGAGCCGGCGGGCTGAGACCGAATGAGGCGGGGGCGAGGCTCAGCGAAACGGGCTGGGACGGGACCGGCCGGGGCGACCGCACGGTCGTCGCCCTCGCCCCGGCCCGTCCCGCCCGCTCGCGGTTACGGGGCCGGGCTCGCCGCGCCGGCTACCGCGGCCGGCGACTCCTGGTGCCGCGGTACGGAGGGCCGCTCGTCGCCCTCGCCCCGGCTCCGTGCCCAGAAGTAGTACACCGGAGCCGTCACCACCAGGCCGACCAGCCACGACAGGTCCGCGCCGCCCAGTGGCCCGACCAGCGGGCCGGTGTACAGCGACGTGGCGACGAACGGGAGCTGGACGAGGATGCCGATCGCGTACGACACCAGCGCCACCGTGTTGAAGCGGCCGTAGCGTCCGCCGTCCGGGAGGAAGAGGTCGCCGAGCTCGTAGCGGCCCCGGTGCACCAGATAGAAGTCGATCAGGTTGATCGCGGTCCACGGGACGAGAACGATCAGGAGCACCAGCACCAGGTTCACGAAGTGCGAGACGAAGTCGCTGGAGAGGCCGACCGCGATCAGCAGCGCGGCCACCAGCACCACGGCCGACACCGCGCCGCGCGCCGCCTGGCGCGGCTGCCACGCGGTGCGGAAGGTCTGGCCGATCGTGATGAGGGAGAGCACCGCCCCGTACAGGTTCAGCGCGTTGTGGTTGATCACGCTGAAGAGGAAGAGCAGCAGGATCACCGGGCCGAAACTGCCCGCCGCGCTGTCGAATCCCGCCACGGTGTCGTCCGTGCCGGGGGCGGCCAGCCCGATGACCGTGCCCGCCAGGAACGGCAGGGTCGAGCCCAGACAGGAGCCCCAGTAGGTGGCCCAGAAGGTGGCCGAGGTACGGACCGTGCGCGGCAGGTAGCGCGAGTAGTCGGAGACGTACGGGGCGAAGGCCAGCTGCCACAGGGCGCTCAGCGAGACCGTCGCCAGCCAGCCCGCGAAGGTGAAGCCGCCGCGCGTGAAGAAGTCGTCCGGCAGTCCGCGCGCCACCACGATCGCCAGACCGGCGACGATGCCGATGCCCAGGACCCAGGTCGCCACCTTGTTCAGGGTGTGGATCAGCCGGTAGCCGATCCAGCAGATCGCCGCCGAGCCGAGCGCCCCCAGCACGATGCCCGCGTCGACCGGGACGCCGGGCGCGAGGCCGTGCAGCGACTTGCCCGCGAGCACGATGTTCGACGCGAAGAAGCCGATGTACATCGCCGCCGCGACGACCACGATCAGCAGTGCGCCGATCGCGCCGAACTGCGCCCGGCTCTGGATCATCTGCGGCACGCCCAGCTGCGGGCCCTGCGCCGAGTGCAGCGCCATGAAGACGCCGCCCACGAGTTGGCCGACCACGATCGCGAGCACGCTCGACCAGAAGGACTGGTGGAAGACCTGCACCCCCATGGCACCGGTCACCAGCGGCAGCGGGGCGATGTTCGTGCCGAACCACATGGTGAACAAGTCCCGTACGCGGCCGTGCCGTTCGCTGTCCGGGACGTGATCGATCGTGTGCTGTTCGACGGCGGCGGCGGCGGCGGTGGCCGCCGGCTCTTCGGGACCGGACATGCGGACTCCCAGGGGACGGGGGTGAGGTGGCTCCATGGCGGAGAAGATGCGGGTGGTCGGTGAGTCTCGAACGGTTTCAGCCAGCGGTCAAATAGTGATTTCGACGTGGTTACATCTGATTTCTTGATGCAATGTTGCGCGGCAGGGCGCAGAATCCGGTCATGGCCAAGGACGCGAACTTCACCCTCGTACAGCTCCGCTACTTCCTCGCGGCCGCCGAGCTCGGCTCCATGACCGCCGCCGCGCAGCGCATCAACGTGTCGCAGTCGGCGGTCTCCACGGCGGTCACCCATCTGGAGCGGGAGCTCGGGGTGCAGCTGCTGATCCGCCGACATGCCAAGGGGCTCTCGCTGACCGGGGCGGGGGAGCGGTTCCTGCACGAGCTGCGCGGCTTTCTGACCCATGCCGACGAGCTCGCCGAGTCCGCCCGGAGCCTCGGCTCGGACCTGGTCGGCGAGCTGGCCGTGGGCTGTTTCCAGACCCTGGCGCCGTTCTATCTCCCGCGCCTGCTGCGGGAGTTCGGCGAGAGCCACCCCGCCGTACGGATCGAGGTGCACGAGGACGACACCCCCGCCCTGCAGGAGAGCCTGCGCAACGGGGAGTGCGAGCTGGCGCTGCTGTACGACCTCGATCTGGACGCCGACATCGAGTGCGAGGTGCTGGCGATGGCCCCGCCGTACGCCCTGGTCCCGGCGGGGCACCGGCTGGCCGACAGCGGCTCGGCGCGGCTGGCGGACCTGGCCGAGGAGCCGATGATCCTGCTCGACCTGCCGGTCAGCCGGGACTATTTCCAGTCGGTGGTCGCCAAGGCGGGCGGCGAGCCGCGGGTGCGCCACCGGACCAGGAGCTACGAGACCGTACGCGCCCTGGTCGCGGCCGGACACGGCTGGGCGCTCCTCAACCAGCGCCCGGCGCACGACCGTACGTACGACGGCGCCAGGGTCGTCGACCTGCCGCTCGCCGACCATCTGCCCGCGCTGCCGCTGGTCCTCGCGAAGCTGCGCGGCGTCCGGCTGACCGGGCGCGCGCAGGCCTTCGCCGCCGTGTGCCGGGAGGCGCTCCGGGGCTGAGGCCGGGCCGGGCAAGGCTGTGACCGGGCTGGATCTGAATGCATCTGGAAAATCGATGCAATAGAGCGAAAAGATCAGCTTTACGGATAGCCCGCCGCCCTCCCATAGTGGTCCACCACCAGGACCGCACACTCCAGGGGAGGCCGCAGCCCATGACGATCGCTCCGCACCACCCGGTCCAACCGGCCACCGCCCGCGGCGACTTCGCGGGGCGGGAGCGCACGATGGACCCCACCGCCCGCGCCGACTTCGTCGCCGCGATGGGCAATGCCGCGACCGGTGTCACCGTCGTCACGACCGACGGACCCGCCGGCCGCTTCGCGCAGACCGTGAGCGCCATGTGCTCCGTCACCGCCGACCCGCCGTCGCTCCTCGTCTGCGTCAACGAGCGCAGCCCGCTCGCCGAGGCCGTCGTCCGCAACGGCCACTTCGGCGTCAGTGTCCTCAGCCTCGGCCAGGCCCACGTCTCCGATGTCTTCGCCGGCCGGCCCGCCCACGGCGCGGGCCACGCCCCGTACGACTTCGACTGCGCCGACTGGCACACCCTCGACACCGGCTCGCCGCTGCTGCGCGACGCGGCGGCCGCCTTCGACTGCCGTCTCGGTGACGCCGTGGTCTCCGGCACGCACCGGGTCCTCTTCGGCGCCGTCGCCGCCAGCACCGTCTCCACGACGGACGCGCCGCTCGTCCACCACGCCCGTACCTACGGCGCGCACCGCCCCCTCTGACACCGCAGAACAACACCGAAGGAGTACGGAGATGATCCGCACCGGAGAGCAGTACCGGGAGTCGATCCGCGACGGCCGCGACGTCTGGATCAACGGCGAGAAGGTCGCGGACGTCCCCGCGCACCCCGCCTTCAAGCCGCTCGTGGACATCCGCGCCCGGATCTACGACATGGCCCACGACCCGGAGACCCGGGACACTATGACGTACACCGACCCGGAGACCGGTGAGGTCAACGCCGTACAGCAGAAGCCGCCGCGCACCCGCGAGGACTGGGACGCCAAGCGTGCCGCGACCGACGCCGTGCTCAGCGATGTCGGCGGCGTCGTCACCCGCGTCGGCGACGAGACCATCGGCGAGGTCTGGTCCCTCATCGACGGCCAGGACGTGCTGAACGAGATCAACCCCACGTACGCCGAGAACGTCAAGCGCCACATCGACCTGGCCTGCTTCGGCGACCCCTTCCACGTCTCCGCCAACACCGACCCGAAGGGCGACCGCTCCAAGCGCCCCCAGGACCAGGACCCCGACATGCTGCTGCATGTCGTACGGGAGACGGACAACGGCATCGTCGTGCGCGGCGCCAAGTACGAGACGGCCGCCGCGTACTCCAACCAGGCGTTCACCAAGCCGACCATCGCCAACTGGGGCAACTCCGAACTCTCCGACTACGCCCTCGGGTTCATGCTCGACATGGGTGCGCCGGGCCTGAAGTACATCTGTCGTACGGGCTTCGCCGGAGCCAAGCCCATCGAGGACTACCCGGTCTCCAACCGCTTCGACGAGGTCGACACCCTGGTCGTCTTCGACGACGTCGAGATCCCCTGGGAGAACGTCCTGTTCTACCGGGACACCAAGGCCGCCACCTTCATCCGCGCCACCCTGCACCGCTACAGCGCCTTCGCCTTCACCCAGCGCAATCTGCGGCTCGCGGACCTGATGATCGGCGCCGCCCTGTGGAACGTGAAGCAGACCGGCCTGGAGAAGCAGCAGGCCGTCCAGGAGAAGCTGGCCACGCTCGCCTGCTACCGCGAGGGCATCAACGCCCACCTCACCGCGGCGATCGCGATGGCCGAGCCCAGCCCCGGCGGGCTGCTCATGCCGAACCAGTCGCTGCTCTACACCGGACGGGTGCTGGCCTGTTCGCAGCTGCACGAGATGATGCACATCGCCCGTGAGCTGTGCGGCGGTCAGATCTGCATCACCCCGGACAAGGCTTCCTTCGACCACCCGGACACCAAGCCGTGGCTGGACAAGTTCTACTCGATCAACGAGCACTGGGTCGCCGAGGACCGCCGCAAGCTCCTCGCGTACGCCCGTGACCTGCTGAACTCCGACTACGCGGGTCACCGGCTGACCTTCCAGCTGTTCGCCCAGTCCCCGCCCTTCGCCCACCTGGGCGCCGTCTACCGCAACTTCGACTGGGACGGCCCGCTCGACCTGGTCAAGGACGCGGCCGGGCTCTCGGACAACGTGCTCGGTTCGCTGGGGAGGTCCGCCAAGTGACCGTCCACGACCGCATCCGCTGTTTCAACACCGCCGACACGTACCCCGAGCAGGACCTCTCCAACGATCTCGCGCAGGCCGTCGTCGCCGACGGCACCGTCTATCTGCGCGGCCAGATCGGCCAGGACCTCGACACCCGCGAGAGCGTCGGCGTCGGCGACGTGGCGGCCCAGGCCGAGAAGGCCATGGCCAACATCGCGATGCTGCTGGAGGAGTCCGGCAGCCGGCTCGACGAGATCGTCAAGATCACCGTCTATCTGACGGACATCCGCTACCGCGAACCCGTCTACCGGACCATGGGCCGCTGGCTGAAGGGCGTCCACTACGTCTCCACCGGCCTGGTCGTCTCGGCGCTGGCCCGCCCGGAGTGGCTGGTCGAGATCGACGCCACCGCCGTGATCCCGGCCGAGCGCCGGGCCGAGGCGGCGGCCCGGCGACAGGAGGCCGGCGCGTGACCTTTTCCCTCGCCGCCCGCTGCGCCCGCACCGGACAGTTCGGCGTCGCCGTCACCTCCTCCTCGCCCGCCGTGGCCGCACGCTGCGCCCACGTACGGGCGGGCGTCGGGGCGGTCTGCTCGCAGAACGTCACCGATCCGCAGCTCGGCACCCGGCTGCTCGACCTGCTGGCCTCAGGCAGCTCCCCGGCCGCCGCCGTCCAGGACGTCGTCGACTCCGAAACCACCATCGAATACCGGCAGTTGACCGCCATCGGAGTGAGCGGTCCGGCCGCCGTGCACTCCGGGGCGCGCGCCCTGGGACGGTACGCGGAGGCGATCGGCCCGGACGCCGTCGCCGCCGGGAACCTGCTGTCCGGCCCCGGCGTCCCGCAGGCCATGCTCGACGCCTTCGCCGCCGACCCGGCCGCCCCCCTGGGGCAGCGCCTCGTCGACGCGCTGGCGGCCGGTGCGGCGGCGGGCGGCGAGGAGGGCCCCGTCCGCTCCGCCGGACTCCTCGTCGCCGACCGGGTCGCCTGGCCGGTGACCGATCTCCGTATCGACTGGACGGACGGCGACCCGATCGCCGAACTCGCCGCCCTGTGGAAGGTCTGGGAGCCGCAGGCCGCCGCGTACGTCAGCCGGGCGCTCGCTCCCGACGAGGCGCCGTCGTACGGCGTCCCGGGGGACGAATGAAACACGTCCGCACCGCCGTCGCCGCGATCGAGGACCAGCTCCTCGCCCTCAGCCATCGCATCCACGCCCACCCCGAGGTGGCGTGGGAGGAGGAGAAGGCGGCCCGCTGGGTGTCGTACGCCCTGAACGACCTCGGGTTCGAGGTGCGCTCCGGCACGGCGGGGCTGCCCACCGCCTTCACCGCCACCATCGGGTCCGGGCCACTGCACCTGGGCATCTGCGCCGAGTACGACGCACTGCCCGGCCTCGGCCACGCCTGCGGACACAACATCATCGCCGCGGCGGCGGTCGGCGCCGCAGCCGGACTCGCCCCGTTCGTCGATGAGTTGGGGCTGACGGTCACGGTCTTCGGCACCCCCGCCGAGGAGGGCGGCGGCGGCAAGATCCTGATGCTGGAGCGCGGCGCCTTCGACGGGGTGCACGCGGCGATGATGGTCCACCCGGGCCCGGTCGACGTCGCCGAGGCCGACCCGTTCGCCGTCGCCCATCTGAAGGTCCGCTACCACGGCAAGGCCGCCCACGCGGCGGCCTACCCCGAACAGGGGCGCAACGCCGCCGACGCCTTCACCGTCGCCCAGGTCGCGATCGGACTGCTGCGCCAGCAGCTCCCCGGCCGGACCAGGGTGCACGGCATGATGACGCGCGGCGGCGAGGCCCCGAACGCCATCCCCGAGCTGACGGAGGGGCGTTGGTACGTGCGCGCCGACACCCTGGAACAGCTCGCCGAGCTCCAGCCACGCGTCGAGCGTTGCTTCGAGGCCGGCGCGCTGGCATCCGGGTGCGAGCTGGAGATCGAGCCGGAGAGCCGCCCGTACTCGGAGTTCCGCAACGACGCCGGACTGCTGGCGCACTACCGGCGCACGGCCCGGCAGCTGGGGCGCACCTTCGAGTCGGGCACCCCCGCCGCCCGGATGAACCGGGCCTCGACCGACATGGGCAACGTGTCGCGCGTGGTGCCCGCCATCCACCCCTACCTGGGCATCGGTTCGCTGCCCGCGGTCAATCACCAGAAGGAGTTCGCCGCGCACTGCGTGGGCGGTGAGGCCGACCGTGCGGTGCTCGACGGGGCGACGGCGATGGCGCTGACGGCGGTGTCCGTGGCCTCGGACGACGAAGAACGGGCCCGGCTCGTCGCGGGGCGGTGAATCCCGGGCCGTGAAGCCCGAGCGGTGACGGGAGGGCGGTGACGGGAGGCGCGCTCAGAGGTGCGCGCACCCCGTCGCCGCCCGCGCGTACCCCAGGATCAGCTGCCGCGCCTCGTCCGGCGTCACCTGGGTGTTGCGGCTGACGATGTGCAGCCCGTACCCGTCCTCCAGCGCCACCAGATTGCGGGCCACGTCGGCCGCCGGTTCCGCGAGCGTGAACGCGCCCGCCACCGCGCCGACTTCGAGCACCGTCGTGTACAGCGCCACCTCGCGCGCGAACAGTGACGCCATCAGCGCCGCATGCCCCGTGCTGCGTTCCGCACGGCGGTGCAGTTCGTACAGCAGGCTGTGCTGCGGGTCGCCCGCCCCGTGCGGCTGGCCGCTGCCGATCAGCGCGCGGAGGCGTTCGACAGGGTCGGTCACCGGGTCCGTGGAGGCGTGGCGCGCGGCGACATAGCGTTCGACGGCGCCCCGGTGCACCTCCAGGACCAGCTCGTCCATCTCCGGGTAGTAGTACAGGACCGATCCTGCCGACATCCCCGCCTCGGCCGCGATGTCCTTGATCCGCAGGCCTTCCAGCCCCCGTTCGGCGATCGCGCGCCCTGCCGCGTCGACGAGGGCCTCCCGTCGTGCTGCCTGGTTCTTCGGTCTCCCCATGAAGTTAATTCTCTGTTACTTGGTTCAAATAAAGCAAGTTGATATCCCCCTAGGCATTGACGCCTGGTTGGCCCGTTGTTTGAATCCATCTTCAAAGAACGGCGAAGGGGTTTCCGATGACCGGAAGCAGCACCGGCACCAGCAGCACAGAGCCGGCCCAACCGGCACACCCCGTGCTGGAACAGCGCACCATCGACGCAGTCCCGGCCACCGAACGGCACGGCCGCACCCGCGACCTGTTCACCATCTGGTTCTCCGCGAACCTCGGCCCGCTCACTGTCGTCACCGGCGCCCTCGCCCCGACCGCGTTCGGGCTCTCCTTCTGGTGGAGCCTGGCCGCCCTGCTCGTCGGACACCTCGGCGGCGGGTTCCTGATGGCGCTGCACTCGGCGCAGGGGCCGCAACTCGGGGTGCCGCAGATGATCCAGAGCCGCGGCCAGTTCGGCTATGTCGGCGCACTCGCCGTCGTCCTGGTCGTCATCGTCATGTACCAGGGGTTCTTCGCGTCCAACCTGGTCGTCGGCGCCCAGTCGCTCGGCCAGGTCGCGCCCGTCGGCGAACGCACCGGTGTGCTGCTCGGCGCCGCCGTCAGCCTGGTCGTCGCCGTCGTCGGCTACCGCCTGATGCACCGCATCGGCGCCGTCACCAGCTGGGTCTTCGGCGCCGTGCAGCTGGCCGGGGCGGCCTGGCTGCTGTTCGGCGGACTGCCGAACGGCTTCCTGGACCGGGGCGGCTTCAGCCTCGCCGGGTTCCTCGGCATGGTCTCCGTCGGCGCGCTGTGGCAGATCGCGTACGCCCCCTACGTCTCCGACTACTCCCGCTACATGCCCGCCGACCGGGCCGGGGTCCGCTCCACCCTCTGGTGCACCTACGCCGGCTGTGTCCTCGGCAGCCTGCTCCCGATGGTCGTCGGCGCGGCCATCGGACTGGCCGGCGGCGCCGACCCGATCGCCGCCCAGCAGGACCTCCTGGGCACCCCTCTCGCCCAGATCACCCTGTGGAGCTTCGCGATCGTCACGATGCTCACCAACTCCATGAACCTGTACGGGGCGGTGCTCTGCGCGGTCACCGCCGTCCAGACCTTCGCGCACCGCTGGCTGCCGCGCGCCACCGGCCGGGCGGTCATCGGAGCGGCGCTCACCGCGCTCTCCGTCGTGCTGGCGCTGGCGCTCGCCGACTCCTTCATGACCAGCTACCTGAACCTGATCTACGTACTCCAGTACGTGCTGATCCCCTGGACGGCGATCAACCTCGTCGACTTCTACCTGGTCCGGCACGGCGACTACGACGTGGCGTCGTTCTTCGCCCGCGACGGCGGGATCTACGGCCGGTGGAACGTCACCGCGCTCGCCGTGTACGCCCTCGGCATCCTCGCCGAGATCCCGTTCATGGCCCAGTCCCTCTACACCGGCCCGCTCGCCCACGCCCTGGGCGACACCGACCTCGGCTGGATCGCGGGTCTCGTCGTCACCGTTCCCGCCTACCTCCTCGCCGCCCGCCTCACCGCCCGCAACGCCCGCACCACTTCTTCGGACGTGCCCGCACCCACCACCCCCGGAGTACCCGCCGCATGAACACGTACGCCAGCTGGCAGCAGCGCGCCGCCGCCCTCGACCCCCGTACCCGCGCCTTCATCGACGGCCGGTCCGTGGACGCCGCCGACGGGGCCACCTTCGCCACCGTCGACCCCGCGACCGGAACCACCACCGCCCACGTCGCCGCCTGCGGACCCGCCGAGATCGACACCGCCGTCCGCGCCGCCCGCACCGCCTTCGACGACGGCCGCTGGTCGCGCACCGACCCCGCCGTCCGCAAGCGCGTCCTGCTGCGCCTCGCCGAACTCATCGAGGACCACGGTCCCGAACTCGCCCTGCTGGACACCCTCGACATGGGCAAGCCGATCGCCGAGTCGTACGGCACCGACGTGCCCGGCGCGGCCGGCTGCTTCGCCTGGTACGCGGAGGCCGCCGACAAGCTGTACGACGAGGTGGCACCCACCCCGCCCGGCAACCTCGCCATGGTGCGCCGGGCCCCGCTCGGCGTCGTGGGTGCCGTCGTGCCGTGGAACTTCCCCCTCGACATCGCCACCTGGAAGCTCGCCCCGGCCCTCGCGGCCGGCAACAGCGTGGTCCTCAAGCCCGCCGAGCAGTCCCCGCTCTCCGCACTGCTCCTGGCCGAACTCGCCGCCGAAGCCGGTCTGCCCGACGGGGTGCTGAACGTCGTCCCCGGCCTCGGCGAGCGTGCCGGGCGCGCGCTCGGACTGCACGGGGACGTCGACACGATCGCGTTCACCGGATCGACGGCCGTCGGCAAGCACTTCCTGCGCTACGCCGCCGAGTCCAACATGAAGCAGATCTGGCTGGAGGCGGGCGGCAAGAGCCCCAACCTGGTCTTCGCCGACGCCGACCTGGACGCCGCCGCCGAGCGCGCCGCCTGGGGCTTCCTCTACAACACCGGCCAGGTCTGCTCCGCCAACTCCCGTCTGCTGGTGGACGCCTCGATCGCCGAGGAGTTCACCGCCCGGGTCGTCGAGCATGCCGCCGCGTACGTTCCCGGCGACCCGCTCGACCCGGCCACCGTCCTCGGCCCGCTCGTCGACGAGGCGCAGGCGACCCGCATCCTCACCGCGGTCAAGGAGTCCGGCGGCGACCTGGCCTGCGGCGGCACCCGCCCCGACCGCCCGGGTGCCTACCTGGACCCGACGGTCGTCACCGGCCTCGCTCCCGACGCCCCGCTGGCCCGCGAGGAACTCTTCGGCCCGGTCCTGACCGTGCTGCCGTTCACCGGCGAGGAGCAGGCGGTACGGATCGCCAACGACTCCCCGTACGGACTCGCGGCCTCCGTCTGGACCCGCGACCTGGCCCGCGCCCACCGGGTCGCGGACGCACTCCACGCCGGGACGGTCTCCGTCAACACGGTCGACGCCCTGAGTACGGCGACCCCGTTCGGCGGCTTCAAGCAGTCCGGCTCCGGGCGGGACCTCTCCCTGCACTCCTTCGACAAGTACACCGGCCTCAAGACGACCTGGATCGCGTACGCATGACCACCACCACGCCCGATGTCCTGGCCGAGATCGACCGGCGCACCGACGAGCTGATCCGCCTCACCACCGATCTCGTGGGCTTCGACACCACCGTGCGCGGCGACGCGCGCGAACCCGCCCGCGACGAGGCCGACCTCCAGGAGTACCTGGCGGCCCGGCTGCGCGCGGCCGGGGCCACCGTCGACGTCTTCACCCCGAAACCCGGCGACCTGCCGGACTCCCCGCAGACCCCGCCCGGCCTCGGCTTCGACGGCCGCCCGCAACTCGTCGCCCGGTTCGCCGGCACCGGGGGCGGCCGGTCACTGCTCTTCAACGGCCACATCGACGTGGTCTCGGCGGAGCCCCGCCGGGAGTGGAGCAGCGATCCGTTCCGGGCCGAGGTGCGCGCAGGGCGGCTGTACGGGCGCGGCACCTGCGACATGAAGGGCGGCATCGCGGCCGCCGTGATCGCCGCGGAGACCCTGGCCGCACTCGGTGTCCGGCTCCCCGGCGACCTGCTGATCAACACCGCCACCGACGAGGAGTGGAACGGCGCGGGCACCCTCGCCTCCGTCGGGTACGGGGTACGGGCCGATTCCGCGATCGTCCCCGAACCCACCGACCTCGACGTGGTCACCGCCCAGCGTGGCATCCTCGGCGGCACACTCACCGTCGCCGGCCGCCCCGGGCACGCCGAATACCCGCCGGGCGACTGGCGGACCGGCGGCGCGGTCAACGCCATCGAGAAGACGCTCCCCGTACTCGCGGCCCTGCAACGCCTGCGCGAGCGCTGGGCGGACGACCCCGCGCACAGCCATCCCCTGCTGCCCCCGCCCTCCCTCGTACCGACCACGATCCACGGCGGCGAATGGTGGGTGACCTACCCGTCGTCCTGCGAAGTGGGCCTGGACATCACGTACTTGCCCGTACAGGCGGACGCCGGCGGCTGGGCGAGCCGGGTCCGCCACGACATCGAGCAGGCGGTACGGGAGGCCTGCGCCGCCGACGGCTGGCTGACCGCCCACCCGCCCCGGTTCGTCTGGGACACCGAACTCCCGCCCGCCGAGGTCGACTCCGCGCACCCGCTCGTCGGCGCCGTCACCGCATCGGCCACCGCACTGGGCCGCACCCCGCGCCTGCTCGGCGAACCCTCCTGGACCGACGCGGCGACCCTGACCCGGATCGGCAGCACCCCGGCCGTCTGCCTGGGCCCCACGGCCACCCGCCCGGACGGCTCGCCGACCCTCCACACCATCGACGAATACATCGAGGTCACCGACCTGGTGGACACCGCCAAGGCACTGGCCCTGGCAGCCCTGGCCCTGACCGCCCCAGCACCCGCATCCGTACCCGCCGTCTGAAAGGACGTACGACGATGACCCTCAGCCACGCCGCACTCGCCGCCACCGACCGGGCGCACATCATCCACCCCTACCTCCCCGGCACCGCCGAGGAGCGCGTCATCATGACCGAAGGCTCCGGCTGCCGCCTCACCGACGCCGAGGGCCGCTCGTACCTCGACGCCACCGGCGGACTCTGGCTGGCCCAGATCGGCCACGGCCGTGAGGAGGTCGCCCAGGTCGCCTTCGACCAGATGAAGCAGTTGGAGTACTTCACCAGCTTCTGGGAGTTCTCCAACGACAAGGCCATCGCGCTGGCCGCCCGGCTCGCGTCCCTCGCCCCCGAGGGCCTGAACCACGTCTACTTCACCTCGGGCGGCTCCGAGGGCAACGAGGCGGCCATCAAGATGGCCCGCTACTACCACCACCGGCGCGGCGAGTCGTCCCGCACCTGGATCCTGGCCCGCGACAAGGCGTACCACGGCATCGGCTACGGCGGCGGCTCGGCCACCGGATTCCCGGTCTACCACGAGGGGTTCGCCCCGATGATGCCGCACGTCTCCCACCTCACCCCGCCGTGGCCGTACCGCACCGAGCTGTACGGCGGCGAGGACCCGACCGACTTCCTGATCCGCGAACTGGAGGCGCGCATCGCGGAGATCGGCCCGCAGAACATCGCGGCGATGATCGGCGAACCCATCATGGGCGTCGGCGGCATGCTCGTACCCCCGGCGGACTACTGGCCGCGGGTCCGCGAGGTCCTCGACCGGCACGGCATCCTGCTGATCCTCGACGAGGTCGTCACCGCATACGGCCGGGTCGGCGAATGGTTCGCCGCCCAGCACTTCGGTGTCACCCCCGACATCATCGTCACGGCGAAGGGCATCACCTCCGGTTACACCCCGCTCGGCGCGCTCCTGGTCGCCGACGGGGTCGCGGAGGCCCTGCTCCTGGACCAGGGCTTCCCGATGGGGTACACGTACAACGGCCACCCGGTCGCCGCCGCGGTCGCCCTGGCCAACCTCGACATCATCGAACGCGAGGGGCTGCTCGGCCGGGCCGTCACCATGGGCGCCCACCTGCACGCCGAACTGCAGGCCCAGCTGGGCGATCTGCCGATCGTCGGCGAGATCCGCTCCGTGGGCATGATGCTCGCCGTGGAACTGGTCACCGACCGTGACTCCCGCACCCCGCTGCCGCTGGACCCGGCCCGCATGCCGCACGACGTGATCCGCCGCGAGAGCGGCGTCATCGTCCGCGACTCCGCACACAGCCTGGTGCTGTCCCCGCCGCTGATCATCACGGAGGAGGAGACGAAGGAGGTGGCGGCGGCGCTGCGCTCGGTCCTGGAGAGGACGTCGCCGTCGGGCGAGATCAGGCCGTAGCCCCTCCAGCCCCATTCAGTCTCGCGGGGCCCACCGCGCCTCGCCGGCGTTCGAGGCGCGGGGTCCGGGGCGGAGCCCGGTTACGGGAAGGGGTGGGCAGAGGAAAGCCCCGCGCGGCAGCCCGCACCCGCCCTCACCCGTACCCGCACCTGCACCTGCCCCGCACCCACTCCGCGAACCCGCACCCACTCCGCGAACCCGCACCCGCGAACCCGCACCCACTCCGCGAACCCGCACCCGCGAACCCGCACCCACTCCGCGAACCCGCACCCGCGAACCCGCACCCGCGAACCCGCACCCGCGCCCCCGCACCCGCGCCCCCGCACGCGTACGTACGTCCCTACCCGCCCCGCCCCCGAGGACCGACCGTGCCCGACTCCCCGACGTCCCCCACTCCACACCTCCACCGCAGCCTCCGCCGGTTCGACATCATGGCGATGGGCGTAGCCGCCGTCATCTCGTTCGACACCGTCGGCCAGATCGCCACCGGCGGCGGCGAGGCGGTCACCTGGACCGCCGCGATCGCCGTCTTCTTCCTGGTCCCGTACGCGCTGCTGTTCGCCGAGACCGGCGCCGCGTTCCCGCAGGAGGGCGGCCCGTACGTCTGGGTGAAGCGGGCCTTCGGCCGGCTGCCCGCCGCGATCACCACGCTCTTCTACTGGGTCACCAACCCGATCTGGCTCGGCGGTTCCCTGGTCTTCCTCGCCGCCGAGACCTGGGACGGCTTCGTCTTCCACCTCGGCGAGGGCACCTTCGCCGACTACGCGTTCAAGCTGCTCTTCATCTGGGTGGCGATCCTGACGGCCGTCGTGTCGCTGCGCCGCGGCAAGTGGATCACCACGGCGGGGGCCGCGGTGAAGGTCCTGGCCCTGGTCGTGTTCACGGCGACCGCGGTCGCGTACGGCATCGGCCACGGCTTCCGCGGCCTGGACAGCGCCTCCTTCTCACCCACCACCGCGGGGTTCCTGGCGCTCGTTCCCGTCCTGCTCTTCGCATACGTCGGGTTCGAGGCGCCCAACGCGGCGGGGGAGGAGATGCATGACCCGCAGCGCGACGTACCCGTGGCGCTCGGCCGCTCCGCGCTGATCGCCGCGGCCTGCTACCTGCTGCCCGTCTTCGCGATCCTCGCCGTCGTCCCCGCCGGGCAGGTCACCGGCATCGGCGGCTTCATGGAGGGCGCCAGGATGGTCTTCGGCGTGTACGGGTCGGCGAGCGGTCCGGTCCTGACCACGGTCGCCGTGATGTTCGTCTTCGCCCTGCTCACCCAGGGCAGCGCCTGGATGATCGTCAGCGACCGGATGCAGGCGATGGCCGCGGCCGACGGCGGCTTCTTCAGCCGTTCGCTGGGCGCCTTCCACCCCGCGCTCGGCACCCCGGTCCGCACCAATCTGCTCTCCGGGGTGATCGCGACGCTCTTCATGTTCGCCGCGATGCGGCTGGCCGCCGGGGACGCGGCGGCGGTGTTCGGCGTCGTCCTCACGGTCGCCGTGACCACCCTGCTGCTGTCCTATCTGGTGGTCGTCCCCGCGCTGGTGGCACTGCGGGTGCGGCACGGGGACGTGGCCCGGCCGTACCGGGTGCCGTTCGGCACCGCGGGGTTCATGGGCTGCGCGGGGCTCGTCTACGCCTGGATCCTGGTGGGGTCGTTCTCGGCGCTGTTCCCCGGGACGCTGGAGTCGCTGCTCGGCATCGGGTACGACTTCCATGGCATCTGGGGCGTCTCCCGGCTCACGTTCGAGGGCTTCACGCTGGGCACGGTGGTGGCCCTGCTGCTGATCGGTACGGCGGGGCACGCGGTGGCGCGAAGGCGCCGGGCCCCGGAGCCGCTCACGGCCTGAGACGGGCCACCCGCACACGACGGCGCCCCGCGCGGAGCAGCGAGCAGCCTGCTCCGCGCGGGGCGCCCTTCGGCTGCCGTGGCGGCCGGTCAGCCGCAGCAGCCACCGCACTGGCACGGGGCCCCGGACTGGCAGCCGCAACCGCAGCCCGAGCCGCAGCCGCAGGCGCCGAGCACGGTCAGGTGCACGACGTCGGCGGGTGCCTCCTGCTGGGGGTCGGTCGTGGGGGAATCGGCCATGGTTCCTCCTCTAGGCGTACGACAGGGCCGTACGCCACAGCGACGCGCGCACGACCGGGGCGTACGGACAAGACGCGCCGCCCCACCCCATTGGATGCCCACTCGGGCGGGCGCATCAACGGCGCACACGTGCAGAGACACACGTGCGACGGAATGCGACCGCGTACGCCTGGCAGCCCTGTGTCACGGCCCGCACGGTCCCGCGGTCTCACGGCCCCCACGTGCCCCGACAGCCCCACGGCCCCCGTTTCCCGCCCGTTACGCGCCTTCCACCGCAGTCTGCTGCTGCTGGATCTCGTCGGCGTGCTCACCCGTCACCAGGTAGACGACCCGCTTGGCGACCGACACCGCGTGGTCGGCGAAGCGCTCGTAGTAGCGGCCGAGCAGCGTCACGTCGACGGCCGTCTCGATGCCGTGCTTCCAGCGGTCGTCCATCAGGTGCTGGAACAGCGTGCGGTGCAGCAGGTCCATCTCGTCGTCGTCCTGCTCCAGCTGAAGTGCCAGATCGACGTCCTTGGTGATGATCACCTCGGCGGCCTTGGCCATCAGGCGCTGCGCCAGCTGCCCCATCTCCAGAATGGTGGCGTGCAGGTCGTGCGGCACCGCCGATTCCGGGAACCGCAGCCGGGCCAGCTTGGCGACATGCTGGGCGAGGTCCCCCGAGCGCTCCAGGTCGGCGCTCATCCGCAGCGACGTGACCACGATCCGCAGATCCGTCGCCACGGGCTGCTGGCGCGCGAGCAGGGCGATGGCCCGCGCCTCCAGGTCGTGCTGGAGGTCGTCGACCTTCTGGTCCGCGGCGATCACGCTCTCCGCGAGCTTGAGATCGGCATCGAGCATGGACGTCGTCGCCCGGCCGATCGCCGACCCGACGAGCCGGGCCATCTCGACCAGTCCCTCGCCGATCGAGTCGAGTTCCTCGTGGTAGGCGTCACGCATGGAAGTCCCTCTCCAGTCCTCTGTGTAAGGCCGGGGCCAGGTATGAACCCCACGCTGCCACCCTGGGTGGTGTACGCGTCGGGTTCCGGCCGCCCAAGTGAACCAGCCCTTGCTCCTCGGTGAACTCTGGGCGACGAGTGTTCGGACAGGCACTCGGATGGCTGGGAGAGTGCTCCCGGACCCGCATAACCTTGACGTATGGACGTGAACGCGGCAGTCGCCGCAGCTGCGGCGATCGGCGGTGCGTGTACCGGCGTGATCGCCATGCTGGCGTTCCGCTGGAGCGAGCGCGACCAGAAGAAGCCGACGCGCACGTCCTTGCGGCCCGACAGCAACGCCGCCCTTCCCCCGGGGGTGGACACGGTCCTCTCCGTGCTCAGCTCCTCCGCGGTCGTGCTCGACGAGAGCGACAGCGTGGTCAAGGCCAGCTCCGCCGCCTATGCGCTGGGACTCGTCAGGGGTGGGCGGCTCGCCGTCGAGGCGATGCTGACCATGGCCCGGGACACCCGTCGTGACGGTGAGATACGCCAGGTCGAACTGGACCTTCCCCGGCGCGGTACCGGGCGCGGCGAGGCCCTCGCGGTCTCCGCCCGGGTCGCCCCGCTGGGCTCCCGGCTGGTGCTCCTGCTGGTCGAGGACCTCACCGAGGCCCGCCGTATCGAAGCGGTACGGCGGGACTTCGTCGCCAACGTCAGCCATGAGCTCAAGACCCCGGTCGGCGCGCTCTCGCTGCTCTCCGAGGCCGTGATGGACGCCTCCGACGACCCGGAGGCGGTGGAGCGGTTCGCGGGGCGGATGCAGATCGAGGCGACCAGGCTGACCAACCTCGTACAGGAGATCATCGACCTCTCCCGGGTGCAGAACGACGACCCGCTGGAGGACGCCGAGCCGGTCCGGGTGGACGAGCTGGTGGCCGAGGCCATCGACCGCTGCCGTCAGCAGGCCGGCTCGAAGCAGATCACCATGGCAGCGGGCGGCACCGCGGAGCTCCGCATCTGGGGCAATCGCGGCCAGCTCGCCGCGGCGCTCGGCAACCTCGTCGAGAACGCCGTCAACTACAGCCCCGCCCGTACCCGAGTGGGCATCGCCGCCAGGCGGCTGTCCGTACCCGGCGGGGACCAGATCGAGATAGCCGTGACCGACCAGGGCATCGGCATCTCGGAGAAGGACCGCGAGCGGGTCTTCGAACGCTTCTACCGCGTCGACCCGGCCCGCTCACGGGCCACCGGTGGCACCGGCCTCGGCCTCGCCATCGTCAAGCACGTGGCCGCCTCGCACGGCGGGGAGGTCACGGTCTGGAGCTCGGAGGGCCAGGGCTCCACCTTCACCCTGCGGCTGCCCGAAGCGGGCTCCGTACGGGAACGCGACCGCAGCCCGGGCGGACCGCTCATCGTCAACGGCGACGAGGGCCCCTACGGACCCGCTCACCCCGACACCCCTGAACCATTCCCTGCCCCGGAGGTCCTTCCGTGACCCGAGTGCTTGTCGTCGAGGATGAGGAATCCTTCAGCGACGCCCTGTCGTACATGCTCCGCAAAGAGGGCTTCGAAGTCGCCATCGCGGCGACCGGCCCGGACGGGCTCGACGAGTTCGAGCGCAACGGCGCCGATCTCGTGCTGCTCGACCTGATGCTGCCGGGCCTGCCCGGTACGGAGGTCTGCCGCCAGCTGCGCAGCCGGTCCAACGTCCCCGTGATCATGGTCACGGCCAAGGACAGTGAGATCGACAAGGTCGTCGGCCTGGAAATAGGGGCCGACGACTACGTCACCAAGCCGTTCTCCTCGCGGGAGCTCGTCGCCCGCATCCGCGCCGTGCTGCGCCGCCGTGGCGAGCCGGAGGAGGTCACGCCGGCCGCCCTGGAGGCGGGCCCGGTCCGGATGGACGTGGACCGCCACGTCGTCACGGTCTCCGGCGGCAAGGTCGACCTCCCGCTCAAGGAGTTCGACCTGCTGGAGATGCTGCTGCGCAACGCGGGCCGGGTCCTTACCCGCATGCAGCTGATCGACCGGGTCTGGGGCGCGGACTACGTGGGCGACACCAAGACCCTCGACGTCCACGTCAAGCGCCTGCGCGCCAAGATCGAGCCCGACCCGGGCGCGCCGCGCTTCCTGGTGACGGTGCGCGGCCTGGGGTACAAGTTCGAGCCGTAGACCGACCGGTACACGACGGCGGAGGGCGCCCCCCGAAAGGGAGGG